>JACRCY010000580.1 GCA_016218785.1 Deltaproteobacteria bacterium | reverse complement strand
CGTGCTTGGCCACATGCACGCCGGCCGCGGCCACCACCACGGCCGCGATGGTCGACACGTTGAGGGTCTGGCGGCCGTCACCGCCGGTGCCGCAGGTGTCGACCAGGGGTGACGCGTCGCAGCGGACGGGCGTCACGCGGGCCCGCATGGCCCGCGCCGCCCCGGCGATCTCCGAGGGCGTCTCCCCCTTCATGCGCAGCGCCACGAGGAGCGCGCCGATCTGCGCCGGGGTCCCTCCCCCGTCCATGATCGCGCCCACGACCGCCGCCATGTCGTCGGGGCCGAGATCCTCGCGCGCGATCAGGCGTCCTATGGCTTGGGGAAGGTTCACGGCGCGAGGAGAGTATCATCTGCTTGACGACGCGGGGCAACCCGCAAGGAGCGTCCATGCGCACGTGCAGGTTCGTGACGATGCTCTCCCTCGTGGTGCTCGCCTCGAGCTGTGGCTACAAGCGACCGGCCTACTCCGTCGGGGGCAGCGTCCCGGCGGTCGTGGCCTCGGACGTCACGGCGCGCGGCATGGCGGGCGAGTCAATCGATGGCAAGCGCGGCGAGTCCGGCTGGCTCAAGGTCGGCAAGAACGTGGGCGGGCAGGAGAAGGACCACCAGCAGCTCATCAAGAAGGGCTCGCTCACGCTCATCGTCGGCGAGGCGCGCAAGGCCGAGGAGCGGCTCAAGGAGATCCTGAAGGGCTACGACGCCTACATCTCCGCCCGCCAGTCGAACGCCACGGTGCCGCAGAGCAAGTACCTGAAGCCGAGCGAGGTCAGCAGCATCACCCTCACCATCAAGGTCGAGGCGCGGCGCTTCGACGAGTTCCTCGCCCAGGTGAAGCAGATCGGCAGCTACACCCACGAGTCGGTGCAGACCGAGGACGTGACGTTCGCCCACGCCGACCTCACGGCGCGGCTCGCCAACCAGAAGAAGGTCGAGGAGCGCCTCCTCGGGCACCTCTCCGACCGCGCCCGGGACTTCAAGTCGGTGCTCGAGATCGAGAAGGAGCTGTCCCGCGTGCGCGAGCAGATCGAGCAGCTCACCGCCCAGCTCCGCTCGATGGAGAACCAGATCGCCTACTCGACGCTCACGCTCCAGATCTCGGTCCAGCCCGAGTACGTGCCGCCGTCGCAGCGCACCTTCGGCCAGGACGTGAAAGAGACCTTCAGCGGCTCCCTCGGCGCCATGGGCACCACGGCCCGCACGCTGGCCATCGCCGCCGTGGCGATCCTGCCATGGCTGCTGGTCGCGGCCCTCCTCCTGTGGGGGCTCGTCCGCCTCATCGGCTGGATCAGCAGCCGCCGCGCCAGGCCGAAGCCAGCCCCACCCGCGCAATAGTCGCCCCCGCAGCCCCGGCAGCTGCAACACCTGCAACCGCGCTGCGCAACGATCACCGCCCCGCACCACCGCCCCTCGCGGCACTCGCACACCTGATTCCAGGCCGTTGCGCGGCCGGCGCTCGGGCACACCTCGTGCACCGTCGGTGGAGGTCATGAACCTACACTCATCCAGACCGATGGTTCAGTATTGACAGCCGAACGTGGAGTCGCTAACTCTGAACAACCGTTCGGAGTAGTGAGCCACGGGGTGGGACCAATGCCGACCACGCAGCGACGCAAACGAGCCATCGCCAGGACCCGCGAGGACATCCTCGAGGCCGCCGCCCGCGCCTTCAGCAGACGCGGCTACCACTCCGCCACGATGCGGGACATCGCCCGCGAGGCGGGCTACACCGCGGCGTCGCTCTACACCTACTTCAAGAGCAAGCAGGAGATCCTCGGCGGGCTGGTCGCGCTCGTCACGCAGGAGTTCCTGGTGAAGTTCGACGAGGCGCTCCCGGCCGGCATGAGCTTCCGCCAGAAGCTGTCGCTCCTCGTGCAGCGCCAGCTGGCGAACGCCGACCGGCGCCGCGACCTCTACGCGCTGCTCATGACGCTGCGTCCCGGCGACGTCTGCCTGCCGCGCCCCCGCGACCGGAAGCGGCAGAGCCCCTTCTGGCACATGGAGATGCAGGTCGTGCGCTTCACCGAGTGGCTGCGCGAGAACGCCACCACGGACGACCTGGGCGGCCACGATCCCGAGGTCGCGGCCCGGTTCATGGTGGCCATCGGACACGGGTTCCTCTCGTACTGGGTCTTCGCGCGACCGGCCGCAGAGCCGGTCACGCGGCAGGCCAGCCTCATCCTCGACCTCTTCCTCGACGGAATCCGCGGCGCCAAGGTCGCTCGCACCGGAGGCCACGACGCATGATCCACTCCTCGCACGCACGCCGCGTGGCTCGCTGCTCCCTGGGCGCCCTCGCCTTCCTCGTCGCGCTCACCCCCGCGCCCTCCCGGGCCGAGGAGCGCGCGATGACGCTCGAGGAGGTCGTCGAGACGGCGCTCACCCACAACCCGGACATGACCTCCGCCCGGGACGAGGTCGCGGCGGCGATCGCGGGCCAGCGCGCCATGCGCGGCAACTTCGGCCCGAAGCTGCGCGCCGAGGCGAACGTCATGCGCTGGGACAAGAAGCTCGACTTCGCGTTCGAGTTCCCCCCGGGCTCTCTGCCGTTCGAGATCGACATTCCCCCGATGACCGTGCGCGACCCGACGACCACCCAGATCTCCCTCACCTTCATCCAGCCCGTCGGCGCGCTGTGGGGCATCTACGAGGGCTACAAGGTGAAGGAGCTGGGCGTGGACGTCGCCAGGGTGAGGCGCGAGTCGGCCCGGCGGAACACCGCCTTCCAGGCCACCGAGTCCTTCTACCGCGTGCTGCAGACCATGCGCCTCGCCGACGTGGCGCGCCTGTCGGTGGAGTCGCTCGAGGCCCAGGTGACCCGGGCGCGCAGCTTCTACAAGCACGGGCTCGTGAACCACAACGACCTGCTGCGGGCCGAGCTGGGCCTGGCCGCGGCCCGGCAGCGCCACATCCAGGCGAAGGGCACCGTCACCCTCGCCCAGGGGAAGCTGGCGCTCACCATGGGCATCGAGCCCGACGTCCTGGTCGTGCCGAAGGGCGCCCCCGACGACGCGCCGCCCGCCGAGACCATGGCCATCGGCGAGGCGGAGCGCCGCGCCCTGCAGAGCCGCGTCGAGATCCGCGAGATCGACGCCGTCATCCGCCAGGCCGACCGGGGCGTGCGCTACGCCAGGTCGAAGATGCTCCCCTCGGTCAACCTGCTGGCGAACTACCAGCACAACACGGGCTCCACGTTCAGCCCGAAGGACTCCGGCTGGGTCGGCGTCTTCCTCCAGTGGGACTTCTGGGAGTGGGGCGCGACCTACTACGGCATCGGCGAGGCGCAGGCGCGGCAGCGCCAGGCGCTGGCCGCGCGCGCCAAGGTGCGCGACGGCCTGCGCCTCGACGCCCGCGCCGCGTGGATCACGCAGGCGACCGCCGCCGAGGCGCTCGCGGTCGCCAAGGGGGCGGTGGCCTCCGCCGAGGAGAACTTCCGCCTCGAGACCAGGCGCTACGAGGCCCACACCAACACCTCGTTCGACGTGATCGACGCCGAGAGCCAGCTCACGCAGGCGCGGGCCACCATGCTCACCGCGCTCTACGACTACACCATCGCGCGCGCCAACCTCGGCCGGGCCATCGGCGACGACATCGTCGGGTCCCGGGCCCGCCCCGCGCGCAGGGACGCGCCCAGGGACACCAGGGACACCAAGGACACCAAGGACGCCAAGGACGCCAAGGACGCCCGTTCGGAGGGTTCCCATGCAGCCCGCTAAGGTCATCGCTCACCTCGTGCTGCTCGTCGCGCTCGCCTCGTCCGGCTGCCGGGAGCGCGAGGTCGCGGCCCGCCTGCCCGACCGCCCCGTCGTCGCGAGGGCCCCGATCGCGGCCGCACCGGCGCGGGCCGGCGCTCCCGTGCCGACGTCGCCGCCGTCGGAGCCGTCCGGCGTGACGGGAGCCGCGACCGGGGTCGCCCGGGGCGCGGACGTGGCGCCGGTCCTCTCCGGCACCCTGGAGCCGCACCGCCGTTCGACGCTCATGCCCAAGGTGGGCGGCTGGGTGGTCAAGGTCCACGTGAAGGAGGGGGACGTCGTGAAGCGCGGCGCCGCCCTCGTGACCGTCGACCCGGCGCAGTACAAGCTCGTCCTACGCCAGGCCGAGGCCGGCCGCGAGGGCGCCAAGGTCGGCCTCGACGCCGTCAAGCTCGAGCACGACCGCTTCAATGCGCTCCTGGCGGAGAAGGCCATCCCCCAGGGGCAGTTCGACATGATCGACGCTAAGCACAGGGGCGCAGTGGTGCAGCTCCGGGCGGCCGAGGTGAGCCTCGAGATGGCGCGCAAGGCGCTGCGCGACACGACCATCACGGCGCCCTACAGCGGCGTCATCGTCAAGAAGCACGTCTCCGAGGGGGACAACGCCGCCGCCATGCCCCCCACCCCGCTGATCACCATGGAAGAGACCGAGCTCCTCGACCTGCGCGTGCAGGTGCCCGCCACCGACGTCGAGCGGGTGAAGGACGGCGACGAGGTGCTCATCCACTTCCCGTCGGGGCCGCCCGACATGAAGGCGAGGATCACGCGCGTGGTGCCCACCCTCAACCCCGGCACCCGCACCTTCTCGGTCATCGTCGAGATCGACAACAGGGCGAACAGGCTGCGCGCGGGCCTGTTCGCCGAGGTCCGCCTGGGAGCGCGGGCCGCCGCCGCGACCAGGGCGCCCGGCGCCAGGGGCGAGGCGTCCAAGAAGGGCCCGGCGAAGAAGGCGGGAGCCGGCCGATGAAGCTCTCGGAAGTCTCCATCCGGCGACCGGTGCTCGCCACCGTGATGGTGGCGACCCTGGCGGTGTTCGGCCTGGTCGCCTGGCCCAGGATCGGCGTCGATCTCTTCCCGTCGATCGAATTCCCGATCGCAATGGTCACGGCGATCTACCCCGGCGCCGACCCCGAGACCATCGAGACCAAGGTCAACGACAAGCTCGAGGAGGCGATCGGCACGGTCAGCGGCATCAAGACGCTCCGCTCGACGGCCATGGAGAACGTCGGCTTCGTCGTCGTGCAGTTCGAGCTGGAGCGCAAGGCCGAGGCGGCGGAGCAGGACGTCCGCGACAAGGTCGCCGGCGTCATGCGCGAGCTGCCCCGGGACCTCCAGGCGCCGGTCATCGAGAAGTTCGACCCCGGCGCCACGCCCGTCATGGCCGTGGTCGTGGCCGGCCCGAAGTCGACCCGCGAGCTGACCCACATCGCCGACAAGCAGGTGCGCGAGAAGCTCCAGACCCTGAACGGCGTCGGCGGCGTGGACCTCGTCGGCGGCCAGGACCGCGAGTTCCACGTCTACCTCGATCCCAACAAGCTCGAGTCGATGTACCTCTCGGTGACCGACGTGGCCCAGGCCCTCGGCGCCCAGAACGTCGAGATCCCCGGCGGCCGCATGGACGTGGGCTCACAGGAGTTCGCGGTCAAGACCCGCGGCCAGGTCCACAGCGCCAGGGAGATCGGGAACATCATCATCACGGCCGCCGGCGGCGCGCCGGTGCGCGTGCGCGACGTGGCCCGCATCGAGGACGGTCTCGAGGAGAAGCGCTCCCACTCGGAGCTGAACGGCAAGTCCGCCGTGGCGCTGATCGTGCGCAAGCAGTCGGGCAGCAACATGGTGGAGGTGGCCCACACCGTCAAGAGGGCCATCAAGGACCTCGAGGCGCGGGTCCCCGCGGGCGTCACGCTCGCCGTCCCCCTGGACAACTCGCTCTTCATCGAGCGCGTCATCGACGACGTCCAGATCGACGTGGCCTTAGGCGCCCTCTTGGCCGTCATCGTCATCATGCTCTTCCTGCACAACTGGCGCGCCACCCTCATCAGCGCGCTCGCGATCCCCACCTCCCTCATCGCGACCGTCGCCTTCATCCAGGCCATGGGCTACACGTTCAACATGCTCACGATGCTGGCGCTCTCACTCAGCATCGGCATCCTGGTCGACGACGCGATCGTCGTCATCGAGAACATCCACCGCCATCTGGAGATGGGGAAGCCGCCGCTCCGGGCGGCGGCCGACGCGACCAACGAGATCGGCCTCGCGGTCATGGCCACGACCGCGTCGATCATCGCCGTCTTCGTGCCGGTCGCGACCATGAAGGGCATCATCGGCCGCTTCTTCGTGCAGTTCGGCCTCACCGTGGCCTTCGCGGTCGCGGTGTCGCTGTTCGTGGCGTTCACGCTGACGCCCATGCTCGCCTCGCGCATGCTCAAGGAGGGGGTCGAGAAGACCAACGTCCTGTCGCGGGGCCTGGAGCGGGCCTTGAAGAAGCTCGACGCCGGCTACCGCGTGCTGCTCGCCGGCGCGCTCCGCCACCGCCTCCTCACCCTCGGCATCGCGGTCGCCGTGCTGGTCGCCAGCTTCGGCATGGCGCGCTTCCTGAAGCTCGAGTTCATGCCCGAGTTGGACTCGGCGCAGTTCACGGTCAAGGTCGAGCTGCCCACGGGCACAGGCCTGGAGGCGACCAGCCGCTACGTGGAGAGCCTCACCGCCCGGCTCCGCCAGGTCCCGGGCGTCTCCGACACCTTCGCCACCGTGGCCGCCGGCACGCAGGGCGAGGTCAACGTGGCCGACATCCAGGTCAACCTGGTCTCCAGCAAGAAGCGCACGTTCAGCCAGAAGCAAGGCATGAACTACATGCGTCACCTGCTCGCCGACGAGACCGTGGGGGGACGCGACGGCTGCGCCGGCGC
The DNA here is from genome assembly GCA_016218785.1 of Deltaproteobacteria bacterium. Lineage (GTDB taxonomy): Bacteria > Myxococcota_A > Polyangia > JACRCY01 > JACRCY01 > JACRCY01. The sequence continues at coordinate 21,269 of JACRCY010000580.1, read as the reverse complement.
GGCCCCATCGCGGGGGGAGCGGGACCCTGTGAGGGTCCCGCAGTGCGGAAGCGTGAAGCTGGCCGTCGAGCCCGTGAACATCATGGGCGGCGGCAGCGCCTCGGCCATGCGCCAGTCGATCGTCCAGTTCAACATCCGCGGCGCCGACTACGCCGAGCTGAACCAGGCCGCCGAGGTCCTGATGAAGGCCATGAAGGACAAGGGCGGGTACGTTGACCTCGACACCACCTACCGGGGCGGCAAGCCCGAGGGGGTGGTCAACATCGACCGCGACCGGGCCGCCGATCTCGGCGTGCCGGTGGCGTCGATCGCAATTGCGGTCCGCATGCTGGTGGGCGGCGAGAAGGCCACGGACATCCAGACCGACGGCGAGCGCTACGACGTGCGGGTGCGCCTCGACGAGCAGTTCCGGCGCCGGGCGCAGGACGTGCTGAACCTCAAGGTGCGCTCGACCAACCCGGGGCCCTATGGCACGCCGCCGCCGCTGGTGCACCTCGCCAACGTGGTCACCGTGGACACGGGCACCGGTCCGGGCAAGATCGAGCGGCAGAACCGGCGGCGTCAGGTGACGGTCCTCGCCAACCTCGAGGGGAAGGTCCTGGGCGAGGCGCGCCCCGAGATGGACCAGGCGGCCGCCACCCTGCTGCCCAAGCACCTCGAGACCAGCTGGACCGGCCAGGGGGACTTCATGATGGAGTCCTTCGGCCACGCGGTCTCGGCCCTCATCCTCGCCATCCTGCTCGTCTACCTGATCCTCGCGGCCCAGTTCGAGAGCTTCCTGCACCCCTTGACGATCATGCTCTCGCTCCCGTTCTCGCTGATCGGCGCGTTCGGCGGCCTGCTCATCGCGCGCCAGACCATGAGCATGGGGACGATGATCGGCATCATCATGCTGATGGGACTGGTGGTGAAGAACGCCATCCTCCTGGTCGACTACACGAACACGCTGCGCGACCGGGGGATGGAGCGCACCGAGGCGCTGCTGACGGCGGGCCCGGTGCGGCTGAGGCCGATCCTCATGACGACCCTCGCCATGATCTTCGGCATGCTGCCCGTCGCCATGGCGCTCTCGGAGGGCTCCGAGTTCCGCGCCCCCATGGCCACGGCGGTCATCGGCGGCCTCATCACCTCCACCCTGCTCACGCTGGTGGTGGTGCCGGTGGCCTACTCGCTCCTCGACGCCCTCTCCGAGCGCGTCATGGGCAAGCGCAAGATCCTCCACACCATCGACGACGCGACCGCGCCCGCCGCGGCCCACGCCGCGCACCAGTCCGCGGCGCACGAGGCCGAGCGCCGCTCGGCCGACGGCGAGGCGTAGCCCCCGCGGCGTCGGCGACCATCTGCGTGACCTGCGCGTCCGTGAACACGGCCCCGGTCGAATAGTCCGCATCCTCCCGGTCACGCTGCATGTGAGCGACGGTGCGCGCCAGCTCGGCAGACAAGCTCCCCGTCTTGACAAAGCGCTCGCTGAGGAGCGAACCCGCGGCGCGGTGGCTCGGGATCCTTGACAGTCGCCTGGCCGCGACGGTTCGAGTATCCTGGCGCGCGGAGGTCATCGTGGAGATCGTCAAGACACCCGGGCGGTGCCTGCTACTCGGGCTACTCGGGCTACTCGGCTGCGGACCGGCGAGCGCCGTCCCGTCGGGGCGGCCGGCGTCCGCCCCGGCCATCGGAGGCGCGAGCGCCCCGGCCGCGCGCGCCTCGCCGCCCGAGCCCGCGCCCCCGGCGCCGCGCCTCACCCTCCGGCCACCGCTCAGCGCCCAGCCCGACGTGGTCGTCTCGATCACCCCGGCGGCGCTGGTCATCGCTCTGCGTGCGCCCGCCGGCGAGCCGAAGGTCGTCGAGACCCTCGCGCGCCGCCCGGGCACCCCGCCCTACGACTACGGGGCCTTCAACCGCGCCCTGGCGCGCCTCGTGCGCACCCGCTGGCCCGATCCGGCCACGCGGCCGGCGGAGACGCACCAGATCACGATCTCCGCGTCGCCTGACACCACCTATGAGACCGTGGTCCACGTGATGGACGCCGCCCGCGCCGTCAGGCCCGGCCCGGGCGTCACCGACGCCGGCCGCGTCCTGTTCCCGGACGTGGTCCTGGGAGTCGCGCCGTGACTCACCTCGCGCCTCGCCGCCCTCGCGTCCCTCGCTCGCCGCTGGTCGTGGCCCTCCTCGTGGTCGCGGGCGCCGTCGATCCGCTCGCGGCCGGCTGCGGCAGCACCCAGCGCTACCCGCTGCTGATGCCGGCCGAGGCGGCCACGGACCTCTTCACGCACCTCGAAACCGAGGCCCTGGCCCGCCGCTACCCGGTCCGGCGGGGCGGCGACTGGATCGAGGTGAGCCTCCCCGAGGGCGACACGCTCCACTTCGGCGTCGAGGGGCAGGACCGGCTGATCGTCCTGGCGGTCACGGTGAACGCCAGGGCCTCGAGCGCCGAGGAGACGCGCCTCCGGCACGAGCAGCGCAAGAAGCTCGGCGACGAGCTGGTCGACGCCGCCAAGGCGAGCGCGGCCCGCGGGCGGGCTCACGAGTAGGGCGGCGAGGTATCATGGTGTGGAGTCCGGCGGCCTCGGGTGCGCGATGACGGAGGACGGGTCCAGGGACGACCGGGTCGAGCACGACACGGGGCACGACGTGCACTTCCTCTCCCGGCTCGACCGGGTGAGCGTGCAGCAGACCGACCTGGCGCTGCGGCTCTACCGGGCGCCGGACCTGGTGCGGCGCGTGCTGGCCGACCGGACGCTGCCGGAGGCCGCCGACCGCGTGGCCATCGCCATCGAGGCCGGCGAGGGGCCGCCGCACGTCATCGTGGCCCGCGACGGCGCGTTCGTGACGTGCCTCGCGGCCGGCATGGAGGTGGGCGCGCAGCCGGTGGTGCCGTTCGCGCGGCTTCAGCTCCACCTCGATCGCGCGGCCCGTGCCGCGGCCGCGCACGAGCGGGCCGGGGCGGTCCTGGAGGATCGGACCCACGCCAGCCGCCTCATGGACGCCATCTACGAGGCCGGCCCGGGCCTGTCGCGCGAGCAGTTCCGCGAGCTGCAGGCGGTCGAGCCTGTCATGCGCCGCTCGTGGTGGAACTGGCTGCACCGAGCCCTCCAGCGCGTGATGCGCGTGGGCGCGCGCGTGGTGCGCATTCCGCGCGTCCGCAAGGCCGACGAGCCGCTCCTGCGCGCCTACTGGGGCGACCACCACGCCCTCGGCCACCTCTTCGTGCTGACGGCGCTCGGCGGACACGGGAGCTTCGCCGGCTTTGCCGACCCCGTCGCCGAGCGCGATGCCGACGGGGCTCCGCTCGACCCGTTCCGGCGCTTCTACGCCGCGACCCTCTTCATGGGGCACCGCCCCATCTACGCGCGCATTCTCTGGGCGTTGGGCCGGGCCGGCAAGGTGGCCCTGCCGTGGCTCAAGCGCGGCATGAACGACGGCCGGACCCTGCTCGACTGGGCGGGCGCGGCCCTCGGCCTGGTCACCATCGCCTTCGCCCACCAGAAACTGCGCACCGAGGCGGCCCGCTTCCTGCAGAGCCACCGGCTGCCCCCGGCGCTCGCGGAGAGCACGCTGGCGCCGCTCGCGCAGGACCGCCTGCGCCATCTCGCCGGGCTTCTCCTCGGGGAGCTCGCGGACCTCGCACCCGACGAGCTGCGACGCTGGTGGCCCCACTGGGTGCGCGCCACGGCCTTCTCGGCGCAGCGCGCGGAGGACTTCCTCGTGGCGCAGGCGGCGGGTGACGGCCAGGCCGCGGCCGCCTTCGAGGCGGCGATGCAGTCGGTGAACCATGAGCAGTTGCAGGAGTTGGGTGACCCCGAGCGACTGGCCACCGACCTCGTGAACCGGCCGGTCTGGCTCTGGGAGCACCAGGACCACCTCCTCGATCTGATGACGGGCACGGCCATGCTGGCGAGCCTCCCGGCCGAGATGTTCTTCTACCCCCAGGCGGAGCTCGACGCGGCCGTGCGCTTCACGCCGGAGTCCGCGCACGCGCTCGCCCGGTGCTTCCAACCACGCGGCCCGGCCCGCGCCGCCGCGAAGCCCGGCCGCAACGAGCCCTGCCCCTGCGGCTCGGGCAAGAAGTACAAGCGCTGCTGCGGCGCCGCGTGAGGTGCGCCGCCTTGGCGCCCAGGCCCGCAACCAGCCCGGACGGACGGACGCCGTGCGCCCCGGCTCCGTGGACCTCCTGCTCCGCGAGCGCATCGCCGAGGCCCTCCGCGAGCACGACGGCAACGTGCGGGCGGCCGCGGCCGCGCTGAACGTGTCGTACTACTCGCTGTGGCGCAAGGCGCGCAAGCTCGGGCTGGTGGCGCGGCGCAAGGGCGCCTGACGCGATCGGCGCGCAGGAGGGCGGCGCCGAGCCGGCGCGGCCGGCCCCGCTTCCGCCCCGGCGACCCCTGCGACCGCCGCGGGCACTTTGCGGATCCGCAAGCGCCATCTTGCACTTCCGCAAATCGGAACTCGAGCGCCACATGTGTTTCCGCGATGTTGACGATTGCGCTTGACCACCAAGTAGTTCCGAATTAACGTGGTCCTCACGAACGGCGCCGGGGACGGGGCGCGACGCCGGCAGCCACCGGAAAGCGAGAGCGCGAATGGGAGAGGTGATTCGCAGGGACGCCGCGGCCGAGGACATCTTCGCCGACGCGGCCACCACCCACACCAACGCGCAGGCGCGCGGCGGGGCGTGGCAGCAGCTCGCCGACGAGCGGCTCAAGGTGGCGCTCGAAGTGAGCGAGGTGGTCAAGGCCCGCCGGCTCGAAGCGCAGCGGGCGCTGCCGCCGCTCATGGCGGCCATCGAGACGCAGGACATCGGGGCCGACCGGCTCCTCGGACGCACGGGCGACGACCTCTGGAACGCGCTCGGCCGGCCCTCGTCAGACCCGGTGCTGTCGGTTATCTTCCCCGGCGGCATCTCCTACTACACCGAGGGGCCGGACGTCGAGCAGCCGGACCGCATGGAGCTGCTCGCCGAGCTGCTGGAGTCCATCCACCTGCCCAAGCTCGACCCGGCGCGGGCGCAGGGCGCGGCGCAGGAGGTGCGCGCCGCGGCCCAGCCGTACCGTGCGGCGGTCGAGGCCGCGCGCATCCCGCGCGCGCGCGTCAAGCTCCTCGACCGCGTGCTCTCCGCGGTGGCCCGGGCCACCCAGATCGAGCTGGCCCAGCTCAAGCGGCTGTACAAGGCCCAGGGCTTCAGCGAGGCCGAGATCCACACCGTCATTCCGGACCGGCCGGCGCCGGTCAAGAAGCCTCCCGCCCCGCTGCCGCCAGCGTAGCGGCCGAGAGCAGGGGCCGGGCGTGCCCAGCAAGTGTGCCGGGCGGCTCGCCGCGCGCAGAACCGCACCGACCCGCCCGCCGGGAAGGCGACCGCGGCCCGCCCCGGCCGGCGGTTCGCCGCGGAAACCTCGCGGGCTGCGGGCACATGCGCGCACCCGGGCGCGCGCACCGACGTGCGATTCCGGAAACGGCGACCTCGGTGCACGAACCACGAGGCTGGGGGCCGGGACTTCCATGGCCTCTCCCGAACTTGCAGGCCGGTGGGAGGCGCTTGGTCCTGCGGGATCGCCGGACCACAAGGGAGTGGAACGGGATCACCCGGCCAAGCGGCCGCTCCCACGACCGGCTGACTTCGGACCGGGCCTCCGCACTTCGCGTTTCACACCTGCGCGGTCAGGCCGGCGAGCGGCCGGCGCGCGACTCCCAGGCCTGGGGGAGCGCGACCGGGCGCTTCCGGGCCGCGTTCCCGCTGCGCCCGGCCGCGCCGACCGCATTCGCGTCCTCGCCGGGGCGCCGCCCATCCAGCTGACACGCGCTGCCGGCACCGGCGGCCCGTTCACGGTTCCGTGCCCGCGCGCGCGAGGCGCGCGTCCGCGCCGCCGCGGTGCCGGCGGTGTGCGCGCTACCGGACACGGCGAAGGTCGTGATGCCCGAGGTGCCGGTTGCGCGGCCGGGTGCGCCGCACGATACTCCGGTCCGGTGGTCAGGAAGGGGCGCTGAGGCGTGCCGCGCAATGATCACGTGGTTCGTCTGTTCACGCTGGCGCGCGTGCTGGGTGAGCCGCCCCACGGCGTGGCCCTGCGCGCGCTGGCCGAGCGCCACGCCTGGAACCTGCGCACGCTCTACCGCGACATCGAGGTGCTGGAGCGGGCCGGGCTGCCGGTCGCGCACGACGGGTCGCGCTTCCGGTTGCTCGAGGGCTGGCTGCCGCCGGGCGCCGGGCGCATCCAGCGGGACGAGATCATGGCCCTGTTCGCGGCGCGCCAGCTCGCCGAAGGCGTGCGCCAGACCTCCCTGGGCCGCTCGCTCGAGCGCCTGTGGGGCCGCCTCACCGCGAGCGGGGCTCACGCGGGCCGGCTGGTGCCGGACGCGGCGCCGTGGCTCGCGGTGCGCTCGCCGCTCGGCATCGACTACTCGCGGCACCGGGACACCATCGGCACGCTGGAGTACGCGGTGAGCAACCACCTGGCGGTCAACTGCCGCTACGCCGCGGCCTCGAGCGGGGCGCTCACCGCGCGGGTGATCGAGCCGGGCGAGCTGTACTTCGACCCGCGCCTGGAGTCCCTCTACCTCATCGCCTGGTGCCGGCTGCGCGAGGACGTGCGGGTGTTCGCGGTGCACCGGTTCCGCCTGGTGGCGCTCACCGACGAGCCGTGCGCGCGGCGGCCGGGCGTCACCTCGAAGGCGGCGCTGCGCGACGCGTTCCGCGTGTGGCGCTCGGGCCACGTGACGCGCGTCCGGGTGCGCTTCTCCCGGTCCCTCGCCGGTGAGATCCGGGAGCGCACCTGGCATCCGTCGCAGCGCCTGGCATCCCGGCCCGATGGCGGCGTCGACGTCACGCTCGAGGTCGCGGGCCTGGCCGAGGTCAGCCGCTGGGTGCTCGGCTTCGGCGCCGGCGCCCTCGCCCTCGGCCCGCCGGAGCTGCGCCGCGCCGTCCGCGCCGAGCTGCGCGCCGCCGCCGCGGGCTATCACGCCCGCCGCCGCACCCCCGGCCGCGGCCGCCCACGCCGGGGGGAGAAAGTTTGACCTGGGGTGACAAGGGTGGGGGGTAGGATGGCGGGTGAGGAGGAACTCGCCTGCACGTGTGCTCGCATCGCCGTCAAGGACTTGCGGAGGGTGATCGCCTCGGGTCGGGTCGCCCGCTGGCAGCCTCCCGCGCCCCGCGCGGGCGCCCGAGGGATCCGTTGCACCGACCCGGCGCCGGTGCGGTAGAGTGCCCCCCGGGGCAAGGACGTCTGGAGGGAGCGAGCCATGCTGACGGTTCCGGCGTTGAAGGTGCAGCAGTTCAAGCAGGAGTTCTACCTTCTCAACCTCGCCGCCGCCGATGTGGAGCGGCTGGTGCGATTCGAGGTTCTGGGCGAGGCCGGCCTCGACGGCGGCCGGCACGCCCGCCGGCGCGGGACCGCGTCGCCGGTGAACTGGGTCGAGATCGAGAAGAAGGTGCACACGTCCGAGAAGGCCTTCCAGCGACCGATCCTGCGCAAGAAGATCGAGGATCTGGCCGAGCACTATCGCCAGTGCCGGGACGACGGCGCCGTGCCGGCCATCCCGGGCGCCGTGCTGCTGACGAGCGACCAGCCGGTCGAGTTCACGCCCCACGGTTCGAATCCGTTCGTAGGGCTGGTACAGATGAGCGAGGGCGACGGGACGCTGCGGGTGCTGGACGGACAGCACCGGCTGCTCTCGCTCGCGGCGCTGCTGGCCTCGGCGGACTCCGACGCGGTGCGCGGCCTGCAGGTGCCGGCCATCCTCTTCGCGGGGCTGCCGCCGCCGAGCGTGGTGGAGATGTTCGTCACGATCAACTCGAAGCACACGCGGCTCGACCCGTCGCTGCTCTACACGCTGAAGGGACGCCAGCTCTACCCCGACCCGCTCGACTCCGCCATTCACGACGCCATCAAGGCGCTCAACGGGAGCGACGGCTCACCGCTGTGCGGGCAGGTCAAGATGCTCGGCGTCGGCCCCGGGAAGGTACCCCAGGCCGGGCTCGCTCAGGAGATGCGGGCCGCGATCGAGGCCGTGCGGGGTCATCAGCCAGAGGCCCAGTGGCTGGCGGACCTGCTCGCCCACGTCGGGAGGTTCTACGCGCTCTACTTCCGCGAAGTGGCGCGCGTCTTTGCAGACGTGTGGGAGAGCCGCAAGCACTCCATCCGCGGGACGATCGCGCTGCGCGCGTTCGTGCAGGCCTCGCCCCCGGTGATCGCCCGGGTCTTCGAGGTCGGCGGCGATCCGCGGGCCACGATGAGGGCGTTGCTCGCGCCCTGGAGCACGCGCATCGGGCCGGACCGCTTCGAGACCGCGGCGGCCTGGCGGGCCAAGGCCGCGGGCGGAGGCAAGGAGACGACGCGCGTGCTCGCGCGGGAGCTGGTCGCCGCACTCGCGGAGGTCGGCGGATGAGCGCCGAGGCCCTCATCGAGGATCTGAGCGGCGAGGCGGCGCAGGCGGTGCGCACCCTCCTGGTGAAGGCGTACGAACGCGGGTTCCGCGAGGCGCTCGCGACCGCGGGTCAGCCGCCGCCTGCTCGTGACGTGACCGCGTGCACCCCCCCGCCCACGCCGATCGTGGCGCCGGTGATCTGGGACGGGCACCGCGCAGACACCGCGGGCCAGGACGCCGGGGGCAGCGTCGAGGAGGACGGGGCGGACGAAGAGCCCGCAGAGGATGAGGCCGAGGAAACGGCCCGGCCGCCGGTGGCGGGCCCCATCATGCCCCACGCCACCGTGGGCACGCTGCGCAAGCGCATCGTGCGGACCTTCGATCTCGAGCGCTTCGACATCGACGTCGTCATCTGCCGGCGGGGTGATCGCGAGCGCCGCCAACTCAAAGCCACGGCCAAGCTCGGCCTCTACCGGAGGGAGGAGCAGTGACCGACAAGCCGCGCAAGCCGGTCGACTGGGACGCGGCGGAGGAGCCGGCAGGTGGCGGCACGGCGGCGGGGTCTCGTCCACTGGTGGGACAAGGGGAATCCGTGACGTTCAAGGACTTCTTTCGACGCCTCGTCCAGTTCGATCCCCACGACTGGCAAGCGCGTCTGGCTCTGGACGATGGATGCAGAGACCGGCTCATCCGCATCCCCACCGGGTTCGGCAAGACCGCGGGCGTTACGAGTGCGTGGCTCTGGAACCGCGTGCATCAGAAGAATGACGCGTGGCCGCGACGGCTCGTCCTTTGCCTACCCATGCGCACGCTCGTCGAGCAGACGGAACGCTCCGTCGCGGACTGGATTGAACGGGCAGGACTGGATCGGCACGAGCAAGTGCATGTTCTCTTGGGGGGCCTCTCGCCCTCCGACTGGCACCTCGAGCCGGAGCGAGAGGCGGTCATCATCGGCACCCAGGACATGCTCCTTTCCCGCGCGCTCAACCGCGGCTACGGCTCGGGCCGCGCGCGGTGGCCGATGGAGCACGCGCTGCTCAACGTCGATTGCCTCTGGGTGATGGACGAGATCCAGCTCATGGACGTTGGGCTCGCGACGAGCGCGCAGCTCCAAGGCTTCGCGACCCGCGATGAGCGAGACGGCAAGATTCCGCGTCCGCGCAGGACCTGGTGGATGAGCGCGACCCTGCAGCGCGAATGGCTGCGTCGCGGACCAGACCTCGGCGACGTGGATGAGCTTCCGATCATCCGGCTCGAGCCGCCCGAGAAGAACGGCCCGCTGTGGACGGTGGCGAAGACCGTCCGCGGCGAGCGCGTGCCCGCGGCCAACGACGACAAGGCGGAGCGCTGGGCCGAAGTGGTTGCTGACGCCCACGACAAGGCCGGTCGGGGGCTCACCCTCGCCATCGCCAACACGGTGAAGAGCGCGGTCGCTCTGTACAAGGCACTCGAGAAGCGCAAGACGGGTGTCGCGCTTCCCGCAGACGTGGATCTTCGCCTCGTACACTCGCGCTTCCGTGGCGCGGAGCGGCGACAGTGGGCGACCGAGTTTCTCGCGCGCGAGCAGTGCGAACCTGGCAGGAACCGCATCATCGTCGCGACGCAGGTCGTCGAGGCCGGGGTCGACATCTCGGCGACCGCGCTCGTGACCGAGCTCTCGCCGTGGGCATCTCTTGTCCAGCGCTTCGGGCGGTGCGCACGCTATGGCGGCGCGGGCCAGATCGTGGTCGTCGATCGGCGGCACACCGACGAGAGCGCCAAGGACATCACGGCGAAGGACGCTGCCGAGCGCGACGAAAAGCGCCGCGATGCGGATCGTTCGACCGTCATGCCGTATGAGCCCGAGGAACTCGAGGCGGCCGCGGATGCCATTGCGTCACTCGGTGCGGCGGGTCCTGCTGCGCTGGAAGCTCTCGAGGATGAACGACAGGATCTGCTGCCGCGCCTCTACCCCTACGCGCCGTTGCACGTGCTCTCGCGGCGGGAGCTGCGTGATCTCTTCGACACGGGACCTGACCTGACCGGCGCGGACATCGACATCTCCCGCTTCGTGCGCGAGGGCGACGAGCGCGACGTCACCGTATGGTGGTGGCCGATTCCGGCAGGCGAATCGCCGGATGCGCGCCTGCGCCCCGCACACGACGCGCTCTGCCGCGTCCCGATCGGTGATGCGCGCAAGTGGCTTGTGCCTGGGTCAGGCAAGACCGACGACGGTGAGTCCGCAGCGAAAGAGGCCGGTGGTGGATCGAGGAACGCCTTGCCGCGAGCCTGGGTGTGGAGCTATCTCGACGGCGAGTGGGAACGACTCGACAAACGACACGTCTACCCCGGACAAACCATCCTCGTCGATGCGGGCGCTGGCGGCTATGACGTGCAGGTCGGCTTCACCGGGAAGCCCGGCAAGAAGATTCCGGTGGTCGCTGAACACGCGCGTGCAGTCCAAGCAGCCGATGCGGCCGATGCAGCCGACGAGCAGGAGGAGCTCAGCGAAAGCAATCGCCAGTACAAGACGATCGCCACGCACGGCGCCGAGGTCGCCGTCGAGGTCCAGAAGATCGCCAAGGCGCTCGCTCTGCACGGGCCCGAGGCGCGAGTGCTCGAACTGGCGGGGCTTGTCCACGACCTCGGTAAGGCGCACCCGGCGTTTGCCGGTGCGATCAAGGACCGAAACGGCATCGATCCGCAGACGCCGTTGGCGAAAGCCCCGAAGGGTCGCTGGCGCGGCGTCCGCGACATGTACGACCACAGCCCCCTGGGCAAGCGCCCTGGTTTCCGGCACGAGCTTGCCAGCGCCCTCGCGCTTCTGGAACTCGCGTGGTGCGCGCGACCCGATCATCCGGCGCTGCAAGGAGGACGCGAGGAGCTCTTGGATCTCACCGTCGGCCGAGAGCTCCCGGGCGGCGAGGACCGCGTCGACAAGGCTCAAGGGATGATCGCGGAGCTGATCGATCTCGACGCAACCGGGTTCAATCTCGTCGCATACGTCGTCATGTGCCATCACGGGAAAGTGCGCGCTACCCTGCCCATGAGCCCGCGCGACCAGGACAACCCCGATCGGGACGGCAACTTGGCTATCCGCGGGGTGCGTGACGGCGACCTGCTCCCCGCGCTCGTTCTTGCTGACACCGAGGGGCGTGACTTCGAGCTTCCGCAGGTCAGGTTGAGTCTTCAGCCAGCCAGGCTTGGCCTTTCGCCACGCTACGGCCCGAGTTGGGTCGAGCGGGTGCTTGCCTTGCGGAGGTACTACGGCGACTACCAACTCACCTGGTTCGAGGCGCTGCTTCGGGTCGCCGACGTACGCGCCTCGCGGATCGCCGAACCTCGGGATTCGCGCCTTCCAGACCACCTCGTGGAGGTAGAGAGCGTACCGACCACCGAGGACCGCGACGCGAAGCTCCGCGGGTGGATCGACGAAACCCTCGCCGCTGCCGCGGCGGAGCCGGAAGCGGCAGAGGCTGCCCGAGCAAGCGCGAGAAACCTCAAAGAGCCGAAGCCGCCGCGAGTCTCGACGAAGAAGGGCCGGCGAGGCGCTCGTGGAGGCGTGGCATGACGAAGCTCCATGTTCATGAGCTCCCGGGGCTGAAGCCCGACACGCTCGCGACGTATCTCGCGGCGCTCGGGGTCTTGCGTCTTCTTGCGGAGCATGAGCACGGGGATGCGACCACTCGGGGGTTCTGGCGCAACGAGCACTTCGTGCTCGTCAGCGAGCTCGACTGGGCAGCGATCGAGCGCTTCTTCCTCGAAGACTACGAGCCCACGCCGATCCTGGCGCCATGGAACATGGAGAGCGGATTCTTCTCCCTGAAGCCGACGGACGGGGAGTCCGAAGCGCCTGATGAAGCTCTTGACGATGGGAGTGAAGCCGCCGACGCCGCACCGGCCGAGGATGATGAACAAGCCGAGGAGGACGGTGACGAGACGGATCAAGCAGTCGGCGATCCGCGTCTCGATCGCTTCGCGTGCACTTCGGCGCAGCGGTTCGCGTCGTATCGACGGGCAACCGAGATGGCGCGGGCGGCCATCCCCAGCGAGTTGCGCGACGCCGAGGCGGATGCACGCCGCGCTCACGACGAGGTGAAGGAGAGATCGGCTGAGGAGCGCACCAAGCACGAGGAGGCGCTGAAGCAAGTCTCCGACGCGAAGAGCGGTGTCGCGGAGTTGAAGGCGGAGATCGAGGCGAAGAAGACCGCCGTCAAAGGAGTGGCGAGAGGAGCGCCCGAGCACGAGGCGCTCAAAGAGGCGCAAGAGCGGGTCAAGGCCGCACGGGAACAGCAGAAAGCCCTACAGCAGAGGGCCAAGGAGCTTGAGAAGAACCTAAAGCTGGCGGAGAAGCGGGCCAAGGCAGACGAGCAACTCAAGAAGCGCATCGTAGATGCGAAGGCCTACTTCACAGCGATCCAGAAGAAGACCAAGGCTCGACTGATTGCCCAGTTGCGAGCGAGCTGGGGCGTCGAAGGGCAGCAATGGGTGGACGCGGCGGTCGCGCTCGACGAGAAGGGAGCGGCGGGGTTCACGTCGCTCTTCGGATCGGGCGGGAACGACGGGCGCATGGAGTACACGAAGAACCTTCGCTACCACCTCGAGGCGCTCTTCGACGTCGGCAGTGGTGATGCGCGAAATGACACGGCTGCGAAGCTCAAGGGCGCCATCTTCGGAACGCCCACGAACCTTCTCGACAGTAAGGCCGTGGGGCAGTTCTTCCCCGGCCGGGCCGGTGGCACCAACATGGGCGCGGGCTTCTCCGGTGGCGCTGGCATCAACCCCTGGGAATTCGTGCTCATGCTCGAAGGGGCGGTGGCGCTCGTCGCGGGCATGAGCCGCCGCGGCGACATCGAGAAAGCACACGTGTCGTCGCCATTCTGGGTGAATGGGGCATCCGCCGGATTCGGCAGCGCGTCCGAGCGCGAAGACTCTCCTCGGGGCGAACAGTGGTTGCCGCTGTGGTCGCAGCCGCTGTGCTACGACGAGCTCGTCGAGCTCATTCGCGAGGGGCGGGCACAGGTCGGACGCCGGCAGACGACACGAGCAGCGGATCTGGTGCGCGCCACTGCGCGACTCGGTCTCGCGCGTGGCATCGATTCCCTGCGGCGCTTTGCCTACCTCGAGCGCAACGGCCAGTCCAACCTCGCGGTGTCGACCGGACGGTTTCGAGTGGCGTCGCGTCCTCATCAGGCGCTCCTCGATGAGGTCGCGCCGTGGATCGACTGGCTCGGGGGGCAGGCCCGCGAGAAGAACGCGCCGACGAGTCTCGGCGTGATCGCGCGACGCGCGCAGGAGGCTCTCTTCACCGTGTGCCGCCAGGAGGCCACCGCGACGATGTGGCGTGGGCTCCTCGTCACGCTCGGCGACGCGGAGCTCGCGCTCTTGCGGGCGGGCAAGAATCCTGCGCGGCGGCCTTTGCCTCCACTGAGCAGCGGGTGGGTAATGGCCGTGGATGACGGGACACAGGAAGGCCGGACCGCGCTTCGTCTAGCGCTGGCGCTTGCCTCTCAGCACAGTCCACGGGAACAAGAGAATGCGCCCTTGGTGGACTCCGTTCGACGGCACTTCCTCCCTCTCGTCGATGGGGACAAGCCGCGCCCCTGGTTCAAGCTCGACGAGAAGGGGCGCGTCCTGCGCGACCCCGAGCACGTGTGTGTTGGCCGTGATCTCGTCACTGACGCGATCGCCCTGGTGGAGCGCCGGTCGATCTGGGCGCGCTCCTCGAGTGCCAAGCGCGAGCGGGCGCGTCGATTGCCGCTCGAAGCAGCGAGGGGCTGCGAAGCGACTCCCGAGGAAATCGCCGCATGGGTGCGCGGCGAAGTCGCCGACGAAGGCGTGCTCCGGCTCGTCCGACCTCTACTCGCCGTCGACTGGGGTGAGGTTGCGCAACGAGGTTCAGGAATGCGGCCGCAGCGCGGTGGAGTGCCGGACCCGGTTCAAATGCTGTTCCGCCTCGCTCACTTGCCATTCGATGTCCCCGTTCAGGGGTCAGTCGGTCGGACCGAGGCCGAAGTCACCGTGCGGCTCGATCCCGAGCCGCTTCGCCGTCTCGCCGGAGGCGATCTCGACGGCGCCCTGAAGATCGCCATACGCCGCCTCGACGCGAGCGGCCTTCGGCCGGTTTTCCGTCGTGGCATCGCCACCCCGGCCCTCGCACGACGCCTCGCGGCGAGCCTGGCATTCCCCATCTCGCGAGACGATGCCGCGCGCGCCGCGCGACTGGTCTGCAAGCCCTATGACGTCAAGGACGCTCAGGAACTGCTTTCCACCCCAGTCTGAGGAGGCCCACGATGCCTGTCGATCTGTCCCCGCTCAAGTCACATCACGACCTGCTCTTCGAGATTCCGCTCAAGGTCCGCCAGGGCCATCGCTTCCAGCCAACGGGTTTCCCTGACCTCGGCGCCGCCGAGTTCAACGACGGAAAGTCGCTGCTCGTCGAGTCCGCGCAGAGCATGGCGAACCGTCTGGAAGCGGTGTGCTGGGACGAAAGCGCGAACGACCTCGTCGAGCCGCTGCGCGGGCTCAGCTACGTGAAGGTAATGCATGGGGAGAAGTACCTCACGAGCTCGGTCACGGACTCGCACCGGCTGAACAGCCCCTACATCCTCGAGAGCAAGGACAAGTCGTTTTTCGATGCGCTCCAACAGGAGCTCGGCGTGCTGTCAAAGGGGCCCATCGACCGGAAGGTGCTGGCAAAGAAGCTGCTCAAGTACGATGCCGGCTCGCTCATCCACGGCGTGTTCCTCGCAAAGGAGCAGCTGGCAGGTGGGCGCTTGCGGGTCGCGCGAGCATTGACGGCGTTCATCGAAGCGGATGGTGTCAAGGTCGCAGCCTCCGGGGGCTCGAAACAAGACCACGTCGATCCGACGGGGAAAGCCTTCGGTCAGGGCGGGGCCGAGAAGGGGTTCGGCCATGTTCCCTTCCCCCGTGACGAGTACACGGCCGAGAAGATCACACTCTACGCGAGCCTCGATCTCGCGCAGGTCCGCGGCTACGGTCTCCACGATGACGCCACCACGATGCTCATCCTCTTGGCGCTCTTCAAGTTGCGCTCGTTCGTGGACAGCCCCATGAGGCTCCGCACAGCATGCAGCTTCGTGAGAGACGACGGCGACATCGCGAGCGCGAACGTCACCGGCTTCAAGCTGCCACCCCTCGACGACGACCTGAGGGGCAGTCTCAAGGAGCTCATCAAGAAGCTGGCCGGTGCCGAGGCGTTCGCGGGAGCCAATGGCGTCACGACCGTCACGTTCACGACCCAAGCGAGTTGACGATGCTCTGGCTCGTCTTCGACTTCCCGGCGCGGCGCTACCATGCGACGCCGTGGGGGCATCATGTGCAGGAGGGGCTCGTCGAATGGCCGCCGAGCCCATGGCGCATCGTCCGTGCTCTGCTTGCCACCGGCTACACGAAGCTCGCTTGGCAACAGGTTCCCGACGAGATGCGCCAGCTCGTCGAAGCGCTCGCGGCGAACGAGCCGACCTACCGGCTTCCCCCCGCCACTCTCGGTCACACGCGCCACTACATGCCGGTCAAGGGGTGGAAGAAAGGTGTGCAGGCGACGAGCCTGGTCATCGACGCATTTGTGCGTCCGGAGGGAGCGCTCGGGATCGAGTGGCCGGCCGAGGTGAAACCCGCGCTGCGCGATCTCCTCGCGCGGCTGCTCGAGCGTCTCGGGTACCTCGGTCGCGCCGAGTCTCGAGTCAAGGCGCAACTCGTGTCGGAAGAGGAGCTTCCGCAGGGAATGCCGCTCTCGACCCAGCGTCGGGCGCCCGACGATGAGCCGGTGCGGCTGCTCGCGCCCGTCGCGAGCACGGAATACGACGCCTGGCGTCGGGGAGCCCCGGACGCCCCGGAGGATCTTCTTGCCGCGCTGCAAGTCGAGACGAGCGCGCTTCAGAAGCACGGCTGGAGCGCCCCGCCAGGCTCGCGCGAGCTCGTCTACTGGCGTCCGGCGGGCGCATTCTCGGCTCCTTCGATGCGTGGAGCTTCACACGGCCCAGGCATTGTTGGTGCCGACGCAGCGCTGTTGGCGCTTGCGACCGACAGGAAGCGCGATGTCCTCCCCCTCATAGAGCGGGCACTGCCGACCATGGAGCTCTTCCGGCGTGCACTCCTGAGCAAGATCGGTGACGAGCAGCAGCGTGGTCGATGCCCGGAGCTCACGGGGAAGGACGAGGACGGACAGCCGTTGCAGCGCGAGCATCGTCACGCGCACTTCATTCCGCTGTCCCTCGACGCTCGCAACCGGGGACGCATCGATCACGTCTTCGTCCATGCACCGATGGGTTTGGGACCCCTCGCGCAGCGTGCGCTTCGTCGGCTCCGCAAGACCTGGGCAAAGGGGATCGACGACATTGCCGTCACGCTTCTGGGCATCGGGAGTCGGGAGTCTTTCCTCGAAGTCGGAGGCACGGCGATCCCGGAGCTCGCCTCGAGCGCGACGTGGGCGAGCCGGACTCCGTTCATCCCACCCCGCTTCGTCAAACCCAGTGGGAAGGATTCACTCGAGGGTCAGGTGCGCGCGGAGCTTCTCAGGCGCGGGCTTCCTGACCTCGCCACGGCTCCCCTGGTCACCTTGCCGGCGGATGACAACCAGGCTGGGCGTCAGGCGCGGCGGTTCCGCCACTTCACTCGAACGCGCCACGAAGGCGGGAAACCGGGGCCGCCGCCGGGCCTCTTCCATCTCACCTTGACCCTCGAGAATCCGGTTGAAGGTCCGCTCTGCCTCGGCTGGGGCTGCCACTTCGGTCTTGGGTCGTTCGTGCCCGGGGGATGCTGAAGAGATGTGGCGCTGATGACGACACCAATGGACGAGAGCCCGCACGTGGGTCGCACGGTCATCTCTGGCTCGCGGGCAGGAGGTCGCGCTGACGGTCCACGTTTTCGCCGGCAGCTTCAGCCCGTCGAGGACACCCACGGACCCCAGGCTCCGGTGCGGAGCGGCGTCGCCCACCGCCCAATGGCGGCGTGGCGGCGCCGGGGCGGGTACGCTCCCGCCGACGCGCCCCACAGGAGCCCGGCGCTATGAACTTCTCGGACCTGCAAGCACGGATCGCCGGCGGTGAGTCGACGACGCTGGAGCTGAAGAAGTCCACCGCGCAGCTCAGGCGGGCGGGTGAGACCCTGTGCGCGTTCCTCAACGCGGAAGGCGGCACGGTGATCATGGGGGTCACGTCCGAGGGCAAGGTGGTCGGCCAGGAGGTGTCGGACGGGACCCGGCGTGAGATCGCCGCGATGCTCGACCGGTTCGAGCCCCCCGCCGCAGTGGCCGTGCACGTGGTCGATCTCCCGGCCACGGTGCGGAAGCTGATCGTGCTGGAGGCGAGGGCGCCGGGCGAGGCCAGGCCGTTCAGCTTCGAGGGGCGGCCGTACCAGCGCGTCCAGACGTCGACCTCCGTGATGCCGCAGGCGCGCTACGAGGCGCTGCTCCTGGATCGGGCCCACGTCCGGCGGCGCTGGGAGAACCAGGCGGCGGTCGACGTCGCTCTTGACCACCTCGACCAGGAGGAGATCCTGCGCACGCGCGAGGCCGCGGTCCGGCAGCGGCGCATCTCCGCGGGCACCAGCACCGACGTCGGCGACATCCTCGATCGCCTCGGCCTTCGCCGGGACGGCGTCATCACCCAGGCGGCGCAGATCCTCTACGGCACGCGCTTTCTGCCCGACTACCCGCAGGGCATGCTCAAGATGGGCCGCTTCCGCGGGTCCAGCATCACCGGCGACATCCTCGACAACCGGCAGGAGCACCTGCACGCGTTCGCCATCGTGCGCGAGGCCATGGACTGGCTCGACCGCACGCTCCCGCTGGCGGCCCACTTCCCGCCGGGACAGATCTTCCGCGAGGACCGACAGCCGGTCCCGCCCGCGGCCCTGCGCGAGGTCCTGCTGAACGCGGTCATGCACCGCGACTACGCGCACCCGAGCAGCTACGTGGCCCTCGCCGTGTTCGACGATCGGATCGAGGTTCGCAGTCTGGGGGGATTGCCGCGCGGGGTCACGGCGGAGTCGCTCTCGCGCACCCACAAGTCCGTGCTGCGAAACCCACTCATCGCCGAGGCCTTTCACCGGACCGGGGCCGTCGAGGTCTGGGGGCGCGGCACCAACCGCGTGATCGAGGAGTGCCGCCGCTACGGGATCGCTCCACCGACCTTCGAGGAGGATGCCGGTTTCGTGGTCGTGACGTTCCAGGCCGAAATCGCTCCCAGCCGGCGAGTCACCCCACAAGTTGGGACCAAGTCGGGACCAAGTCGGGACCAAGTTCAAGTGCTTGAGCTCGCAAGGGAAGCTCGATCCATGCCGGAACTGCTGGCGCGCTGCGGCCGATCGAGCCGCACCAAGTTCCGGGACCAAGTTGTCCGTCCGCTGCTGGAGGCGGGCCTGCTCGAGATGACGATGCCCGACAAGCCCCGCAGCTCCCTGCAGCGCTACCGCACCACACCTGCCGGCGAGAGGCTGCTCACGGAGGAGTCCTGATGCCCAGGCGGCAGGTTCATGAGCTCGCTTCCCCGCGAGGTCCGTGATGTCCCCGGCCCCGACCCCCGCCGACCTCCCCGACCTCGTCCCGGCGCGGATGCTCAACGAGTTCGCGTACTGCCCGCGCCTCGCCTACATCGAGTGGGTGCAGCAGGACTTCGTCGACAGCGTCGACACCGTCGAGGGGCGCTTCCAGCACCGCCGCGTGGACCAGCCGGGCGGCGAGCTGCCGGATGGGGGCCAGACGACCGAGGGGCGCATTCACGCCCGGTCGGTGGAGCTGTCCGCGCCGGCGGCGGGCCTCATCGCCCGGATCGATCTGGTCGAGGGCGAGGGGACCAGGGTCACCCCGGTCGACTACAAGCACGGCGCGCCGCCCGACACCAAGGAGCGGGCCTGGGAGCCGGAGCGGGTGCAGCTCTGCGCGCAGGCGCTCATCCTCGAGGAGAACGGCTTCGAGTGCCAGGAAGGCGTGCTGTACTTCGTCGGCGCCAAGGAGCGGGTGCCGGTGCCCGTGGACGAGGCCCTGCGGGCGCGCACTCGCGCGCTGCTCGCGGACCTCCGCCGCGTGGCCGCCGCGGGCGAGCTGCCGCCGCCCTTGCGCGACAGCCCCAAGTGCCCCCGCTGCTCGCTCGTGGGCGTGTGCCTCCCGGACGAGATCAACCTGCTCCGTGGCGCCGACGACGAGGCGCCGGCCGGGGAGCCGCGGCGGCTGCTGCCGGCTCGCGACGACGATCTGCCGCTCTACGTGCAGGCCGCGGGCGCGCGAGTCGGCAAGCGCGGCGAGGAGCTGGTCGTCGAGGAGCGCGACGGCACCAAGCACGAGGTGCGCCTCGGGCAGACCTCGCAGGTGGCCCTCTTCGGCGGGGTCCAGATCACCACCCAGGCGGTTCAGGAGCTGTGCGGCCGGGGGATCCCCCTCGCCTTCTTCTCGCACGGCGGCTGGTTCTACGGGCTCACGTGGGGGATGACGCACAAGAACGTGGAGCTTCGCCGGCTCCAGTTCGCCGCGGCCGGCGACGACGGCCGGTCACTCGCGCTGGCCCGGCGCTTCGTCGCGGCCAAGGTGCGCAACTGCCGGACGCTGCTCCGCCGCAACGCCGAGGCCGTGGACGACCGCGACCTCGACCGGCTGAAGGAGCTCGTCGCCGACGTGGAGGGGGCCACGAGCGCGGCCACGCTGCTCGGCCTCGAGGGTACCGCGGCCCGCATCTACTTCTCCAGCTTCGGGCAGATGCTGCGGCCGCCCGCCGAGCGGCCGGGGCTGGACTTCGACTTCAGCGGCCGCAACCGGCGACCGCCGCGGGACCCGGTCAACGCCCTGCTCTCCTTCGCCTACGCCCTGCTCACGAAGGACTTCACGGTCACGCTCCTGGCCGTCGGCTTTGATCCCTTCCTGGGGTTCTACCACCGGCCGCGCTACGGCCGGCCGGCGCTGGCGCTCGACCTCATGGAGGAGTTCCGTCCCCTCATCGCGGACTCCGTGGTCCTCTCCGCGGTCAACACGGGAGTCGTGAAGCCGGCGGACTTCGTCCGGCGCGGCGCCGCGCCGGCGCTCGCGCCGGCGGGCCGCACCCGGTTCCTCGAGGCCTACGAGCGCCGCATGGACGAGCTCGTGACCCACCCGGTGTTCGGCTACCGGGTGAGCTACCGGCGTGTCCTCGAGGTGCAGGCGCGGCTGCTCGGCCGCTTCCTCGCGGGCGAGATCGACGAGTACCCGGGGTTCTGCACGCGATGAGCGAGCGCGCCCGCTACCTCGTGAGCTACGACGTCTGCGACGACCGGCGGCTGCGGCGCGTCTACAAGGCCCTCCGGGGGTTCGGCGACCACGCCCAGTACTCGGTGTTCTTCTGCGACCTCTCGCCGCGCGAGCGCGCCGAGATGGTGGCGACGCTCGATCCCCTCATCGATCACGTGGTGGACCAGGTGCTCATCGTGGACCTCGGTCCGCCCGAAGGGCGCGCCGGCGGGTGTGTGGCCTCGCTCGGCCGCACCTACACCTACCCCGAACGACACGCCGTGATCGTGTGACCCGCCGCACCCCCCACGCGGTAAGATAGGAGCCAGTCCGTGCCCCAGCTCTGTGACAACCGAAGAGACGAACGCGAACGGCGCGCGAGCGGCGCAGTGCCGCGCGCCTCACCAGCGGCGCTCGCGAACCCCGAATCCCCAAGTTCTCGCCGCGATAGCCGCCGGGCAAGACCCACGCCCCTCGCCGCCTGCACGCTCTCGCACCCAGCCACCGAACCCGCTCGCAACCCCGGCCGCAACCCCCGGCGCCGCCACGCCACTTCGGCGCCGCTATCTCCGTCGCTGAGAAGCGACGGCCCCATTGAAGCACGTTCTTGTAGCGCCAGTGGCCTGGCGCATTGCAGCCATCTCCGTCGCTGAGAAGCGACGGCCCCATTGAAGCACGTAAGGCCTGGACACGACTGGGCTCCGACGGGAGATCTCCG
>JACRCY010000582.1 GCA_016218785.1 Deltaproteobacteria bacterium | reverse complement strand
TCCCCGCCGGGGCGAGAGCGATCAGCGCACCTTCGCCGAGCGCGCCATGGACGGCAAGCTGGTGCGCCTCGGCGAGATCCTCCTCGCCAAGCTGAAGGGCGACCTTCCCGAGAAGTGACCCGACGGGCCATCAGACGGCGCGGCGTCCCGGCGCGCGGCCGGCGCCTCGCTACTGGCCCCACCTCGCCGGATCCCGCACGACCTCGCAGTCGAACAGGGGAGCCCCGGTCTCGTTCCGGAAGGGGGAGAAGCAGTACTCGAGGAAGTAGGCGTAGTTCTCGATCGCGATCCAGTGCCCCTCGTTGCCCGGGTTGTAGGGCAGGTCGCCGTCGGGGACCGACGCCGCCCAGAGATCCCAGTAGGGCCACTGGGCGAGCGCGTCGGCCGCCGCGCCGTAGTGATCCTGGATCAGGCGCGTCTCGGCCGCCGTGAGCGGGAGGCCCACGCTGGCGGCGCGCAGGAGGTAGTGCGAGAGGTCTCCGCCCCAGCCCGGCTCCGAGGCGCAGGAGTCGTCGGGCGCATGCATGTACGTGTCGACCCGGACGGCGAGCCCCTCGAGGAGCTGCCGGGCCAGCTCGTGGTTGCCGGTGGTGAGCGCGTTCAGGATCGCGGCCGGGTGCCACGAGGCCACGATGTCGAAGTTGTAGTAGTGGATCCCGATGGCGGTCGTCTCGTAGCCGTTGATCCCGCCCGCGCCGCAGTCGTTGTCCAGGGGACTGCCGTACCCGATGAGCGCGGCGTTGAGCTTGGCGTTGCACTCGGCCCCGGCGAACAGCGGCTCGTACGTCACGAAGCTGGCGAGGTCCTCGGTCGGGGTGTAGGCCGCGCCGTCCGCCCCCCTCGTGCGGATGTAGTAGCCCGAGTCGACGACGTCGCGCGCGAACCCTTCGAGCCCCAGGGCCGCCTCGGCCGCCGCGGCGCGCACCGGCTCGTCCTGTCCCCGCGCGGCGGCGTACTTCAGGAGCGGCACCACGTGGAAGATGTGCGGGACGTCGTCCTTGGACCGCATGTTGTGGGCCCAGACGTCACCCCACGTCGGGTTGGCCGGGATGTGGATCCGCTGCGTGTTCCAGTCGACCTTCTCGTTGTACCAGGTCGAGTAGACCACCGCCTTCTTGCGACCGCCGTCGACCGTGTAGGCGTGGTCGTGGTTCACGATGTTGCGCGCCATCAGGTAGGGGTTCGGGTCGTTCGCGTCCCAGATGAACCCCTTCATGGTGGCGGTGAGCCCCTTCGCGTACTGGGCGACCACCGTGCCCATCACCGGATCACCGCTGAGCAGGTAGCCCCCGATGGCCTGCGCCAGCAGGCGCACGGTGATGTCGATCGTGTTGTGCGCGCCACAGCACGGGTCGTGCGTGAACGTCACGGTGCCGCCGCTCTTGGCGGGCCGCACGTCCTGCCACCACACGAGGTAGTCGGGGTAGCCGGTGCTCGCGTCCATCCCGTGGCTGACGCGGATGAGCCAGTTGAACCAATCGGCCTGTTTGAGCGTGCCGGTGACCTTCCTCGTGAGCGCGGTCACCTCGGCGGGGCTGAGCGGCTCCCCTTCGGCGGGGCGGGTGAACGAGAAGGGCAGCTCGTCGGGCAGCCCGCCCGCGGGGCGCTGGTTGTCACCGCACCCCGCCGGGGCCACCGCGAGCAGCACGACTGCGAGGAGGAGGCGGCGACGTCGCATGGGGTGCCTCAGGGAGGCTCGAGGGCCCCGGTGGGCCGCGTGGTCGCCGGCGGCGCGGCCGCCGGTGTCGAGGCCGGCTGGCTCGACGGGATCGCGGGCGCGACGGCCGGCTGGCTCGAAGCGGTGGTCACGACCGGCACCGGCACCGTGGCCGACGGTGGAGAGCCGGGCCGCAACCGGGTCAACCCGAACACGGCACCCGCGGCGAGGACCAGCCCGATGAGCACCCCGATCAGGACCGAGCCCCACCACTGCCACGCGCCCACGCGAGGCGCCGGGGCCGTGGCGGCCGCGATCACCGCGGGTGGGGCTGCCGGCGGCGCCCCGGCGGCGAGGCGCCACTCGTCCTGCGCGCTCCACGAGATCGGGGCCTCCACCGCGTCGACGTTCACCTCGACCGAGGGCTCGGCGTCGCCTCGTGGCGAGGCCGGGGTGGGCGGGGCGACCTGGCTCGCCTCGGGGTGCAGCCACGCGAAGTCCGGCGGCAGGCTCTGGACCGTCCGTTCGTTGTCGGACCACGCATCCGCCTGCACCGTTGGCTCGGCCGCCTGCGCGGCGAGATCGGGCGCCTGCACGTCCGGCCTGACGTCCATGGTGGTCAGGTCCGGCTCCTCCGACGGGCCTGTCCCCCCCGCGGGGGCCGGGGCCGGGCGACCGACCCGATGCTGCTCCGTGGGGGCCTCGGCGCGCGCCTCTGGCACGGGGACGCGCCCGGCGGTCTGCACGTCGGTCTCGGGCTCCTCGGGCTCGTCGAGCTCCTCGACGTCGTCGAGCACCTCGGGCTCCACCAGCGCCTCCGGCCCCAGCTCCTGGGGCGCGGGCACCGCGGCCTCGTCGTCCTCCGGCGACGAATCGCCCTCGGCCCCGGACTCGCTCGACGAGATCTCGGCCGGGAGCGTCCGGTCGGCGAGATCGGCCAGCGACACGCCGGCCTCGAGCGACTCGCGCCAGCCAGGGGCCGTGAGGCCGAACAGCTCGCGCAGGTACTGCCCGAGCGCGGCCGGCGACACGACGAGCCCCTTCCGATCGACGAACTCCTCGAGGTCGAGCTGCAGGTCCTGGGCCGTCGGGTAGCGGTCCCGGGGGCTCGGCTGCAGGGCCCGCATCACGATCCGCTCGAGGTCCCTCGGGTAGTCGGGGACGTGCGCCCTGGGCGGCGTCGGATCGCAGCGCTGGACGAGGTTGAGGATCGCCAGCTCGTTGGACGCCTTGAACAGCTTCCGCCTCGTGGTCACCTCGTAGAGCAGGACGCCGGCCGAGAACACGTCGCTGCGGCGGTCCAGGTCCTCGCCGCGCGCCTGCTCGGGGGACATGTAGGCGACCTTCCCCTTGAGCTGTCCCACGCGCGTCTGCGTGTTGCGCCACGCCGCCTTCGCGATGCCGAAGTCGACCAGCTTCACCGCGCCGTCGAACGAGACGATCACGTTGGCGGGGGAGACGTCCCGGTGCACGATGCCGAGCGGGCGGCCGTCGAAGCCCACCTTCTCGTGGGCGTAGTGGAGCCCGCAGGTCACGTCCACGACCACGGCCAGGGCGTGGCTCAGCGGCAGCGGGCGCTGCATCCGGTGCCCGGCGCGCAGCACCTGACGCATGTCGGTGCCCGGGACGAACTCCATGGTGAAGTAGTAGCTCCCCTCCTCCTCGCTGATCTCGAAGACCTGGGCGATGTTGGGGTGCTGGAGGGTCGCCGCGATCCTCGCCTCGTCGAGGAACATGCGGATGAACTGACGGTTGCTGGCGTAGGCGGGGAGGATGCGCTTGAGCACGACGGTGCTGCGGAAGCCCTCGACGCCGGTCGCCGAGGCCAGGTAGATCTCGGCCATCCCGCCCGTCGCCAGGTGGCGGACGAGCTGGAACCGCCCGAGGCGCCCGAGGGCCTCCGGGTGACTCGTCCCCGGTGCGTTCCCAGACGCCATCGAGGGGGCAACCTTCCCCCACTATTGTACTCGCCACCCGGCTACGCCTCAACGGCGGCGCCGGCGGCGCGGCGGCGGGGAGCCGCAGGAGGGGGCGCGGCGCGGCTCACTCGCGCCGACGCCGCAGCTCCTGCACCTCCAGCCTGAGGGCCTCGACGTCGGCCCGCAGCCGGCGCACCTCCTCCTCGAGCCGCCCGGTGCGCGACACCTCCCCCTCGTCCAGCGCGTCGGGCTCCGGCGCACGCGGCAGGGCGAAGGGCTCCGGGTCGACGTGGCGCGCCACGGGCGTCGGCGCGCCCCACACGGGGCG
>JACRCY010000579.1 GCA_016218785.1 Deltaproteobacteria bacterium | reverse complement strand
CGCGGCGCTGGCGGCCGGCCGCCACGCGCTCCCCCGGCGGCTCACGGCCCCGCGGCGGCCCGACGTCGCCCGCTCCCCGTTGCCGCGATTCGACCTGCTGGGCTCACGGCGCTACCACTCCATGGGCGTGCAGTGGAGCCGCGGCTGCCCCTTCACCTGCGAGTTCTGCGACATCATCGAGCTCTACGGGCGCGTCCCGCGCTTCAAGGGCGAGGCGCAGCTCCTCGCCGAGCTGGAGGCGATCCGCCGGATCGGGCACCGCGGCGCGGTCTTCATCGTCGACGACAACTTCATCGGCAACAAGGCGGCGGCGAAAGGCCTGCTGCGGGCCCTGGCAGCGTGGATGGCGGCGCGGGGCCACCCGTTCGACCTCTACACCGAGGCCAGCATCAACCTGGCGCGGGACGAGGAGCTGCTCGACCTGATGGTGGCGGCGGGCTTCTCGCAGGTCTTCATCGGCATCGAGACCCCGTCCAAGGAGGCGCTGCGCGAGACGCACAAGCTGCAGAACGCCAGGGTAGATCTCGACGCCGCCGTCCAGACCATCGCGGCGCACGGCATCGAAGTCATGGCCGGCTTCATCGTCGGCTTCGACGCCGACGACGGCGCGGCCGTGTCGCGCCAGCGCGAGTGGATCCTGCGCTCACCCATCCCCCTGGCCATGTCCGGCCTGCTCATGGCGCTCCCCGGCACCCAGCTCGACCGGCGCCTGCGGCGCGAGGGGCGCATGCGCGAGCGGTCGGGCGGCGACAACTTCGCGCGGCCGAACTTCGTGACGCGCCACGACGAGGCCGAGATCCTGGAGCAGTACGCGCGCCTGCTCGAGGACATCTACGAGCCGCGCAACCTCTACGCCCGCGGCAGCCGGTCGCTGGAGCTCTGCCCGACGGACCCCCGGCGCTACCGGCGCCCCTTCGTGGACAACATGCGGTTCCTGTTCGCCTCGCTCTGGCACCAGGGCGTGCGCGGGCGCAACCGCGCCGAGTACTGGCGGTTCCTCGGCCGCACGCTGCTCCGCTCGCCGCAACGCATCGGGCGGGCGGTAGCGCTCGCGATCCAGGAGGCGCACTTCTACCGCTACACCCACGAGGACGTGCTCCCGGCGCTCCGCCGCGCCATCGCGGCGGCGCGCGGAGAGGCGGCCGCGCCGGCGGAGGCCGCGGTGCCGACGCCGGCCATCGCGGCGGCCTAGCGCGCCGGGGCGCCCGTCCGCTGACGCAACGCTTCCGCGCCCGTGGCGGTGCGCGTCACTTCGCGCTTGACTTGTGCATAAATATAGTGATATTGCAATATCGTGAATACGAGATTCGTGGCCAAGGAAGGGCGGGGAGTGGCGACCGACGTCGCCCGGGCGGCGCAGGTCGCGGAGATCCTCAAGGCGGTGGCGCACCCGTTGCGCCTGCGCATCGTGGCCGTCCTCTGCAAGGGGGACATCACGGTGAACGCCCTCGCCGAGCGTCTGGGCGCGGGCCAGGCCATCGTGTCGCAGCAGCTACGCATCCTGCGCATGCACCGGCTGGTCGTCGCGGTGCGGCAGCACGGGCACGCCAGCTATCGCCTCCTGGAGCCGCGTCTGCGGGATCTCGTCACGTGCGTCGAGGGCTGCGCGCACTCAATGCGCTGAACGCGCAGGCAGCCTGGGGCTGGCAGTCGTGCCAGGCGTCACGCGGAGACAGTTCATCAGGATCGGGGCCGCGGGTACGGGCGCCGCGGCGCTCGCGTCGGGTCTCGCCACCCGGTGGTGGGGCCTCGACGGCCACGAGGTGACGGACCCGCAAACGGGCGGCGACCGGATCGTGCCGACCTTCTGCGACGTCTGCTTCTGGCGGTGCGGCGTCCTCGCCCACGTGAAGGGGCGCCGGGTCACCAAGCTCACCGGCAACCCCAAGCACCCGCTGGCGCGCGGCCGCCTCTGCCCCCGCGGCTACGGCGCCACCGGCCTGCTCTACGATCCCGACCGGCTGCAGCGGCCGCTGGTGCGCGCCCGGAAGCGCGGCGAGGAGGTCTTCGAGGCGGTCTCCTGGGCCACGGCGCTCGACCGCGTGGCCGAGGGGATGGCGAAGATCCGCGACACCCACGGCCCCGAGGCGCTGGCGCTCTTCAGCCACGGGTGCGGTGGCTCGTGGTTCAGCCAGCTGATGGCGGCGTACGGCTCGCCGAACATCGGCGCGCCGTCGTACGCGCAGTGCCGCGGCCCACGCGAGGCGGGCCACAGCCTCACCTTCGGCGCCGGCCTCGGCTCGCCCGAGGCGATCGACCTCGAGAACGCCCGGGTCATCACCCTCATCGGCAGCCACCTGGGCGAGAACATGCACAACACCCAGGTTCAGGACCTCGCCGCGGCGCTCGGCCGTGGCGCCGAGCTGGTCGTGGTCGACCCGCGCTTCTCCACCGCGGCGGGCAAGGCGCGCTACTGGCTCCCCATCAAGCCCGGCACCGACATCGCTCTCTTGCTCGCCTGGATGAACGTCATCATCGACGAACGCCGCTACGACGCCGCCTACCTCGAGGCCCACGCCAGCGGCTTCGCCGAGCTGAAAGGCCACGTGGCCGACCGGACGCCCGAGTGGGCCTGGCCGCTCACCGGCCTCGCCCCGGAGCTCATCCGCGAGACCGCCCGCTTCATCGCCGGCGCCCGGCCGGCGTCGCTCATCCACCCCGGGCGCCACACCACCTGGTACGGCGACGACACGCAGCGGGCCCGCGCCATGGCCATCCTGGCGGCGCTCCTCGGCAGCTACGGCCGGCGCGGCGGCTACCTCAGCGTCGGCAAGATGAAGCTGCCGCCCCACCCGGCGGCGTCCGCGTCGGCCCGGAAGCTGCGGCCGGTGGCCGACAAGCCGAAGGCCGGCGGCTTCCCGTTCGCCGACGAGACCCTGGCCCAGGGGCTGCGGGCGGCGACCATCCCGGGCACCGCGGCCTACGACATCAAGGGGTGGCTCGTCTACGGCACCAACCTCCTCTACAGCCTGCCGAGCCAGGCCGAGACCCTCCACGCCATCGACCAGCTCGACCTGCTGGTGACGGTCGACGTCCTCCCGGCGGAGAGCGCCGGCTGGAGCGACGGGGTGCTCCCCGAGTGCACCTACCTCGAGCGCCACGACGTCCTCCAGTCCGTCGCGTACAAGCAGCCGTTCGTGGCGCTGCGGCAGGAGGTCGTGCCGCCCATGTACGACTCGAAGCCCGGCTGGTGGATCGCGCGGGAGCTGGGGCGGCGCCTCGGCCTCGGCGCCGCCTTCCCGTGGGCGAGCGCCACGGAGTACCTGCAGGCGCGCGCCCAGGCCGGCGGCTACGACTGGAGCGAGCTGCAGCAGACGGGCGTGGTGCTCGGGAGGCCGACCGCGACCTGCGAGGAGGAGGGGCTCAAGCTCACCTTCGGCACGGAGAGCGGCACGATCGAGCTCACGAGCACCGCGCTCGCCAAGGCGGGCTTCGACCCGCTGCCGAAGTTCTACCCGCCGGACGATCCGCCGCCGGGCTCGTTCCGGCTGCTCACCGGCCGGGCGCCGCTGCACACCTTCAGCGCCACCAGCAACAACCGCCTCCTGGGCGAGTGCTACCCCGAGAACGAGGTGTGGGTGAACGCGACCGTGGCCCGCAGCCTGACGGGCTTCGCCCGGCCGCTGCAGACGGGTGACCGGGTGATGCTGGTCAACCAGACGGGTGTCAAGTCGGGGCCCGTCACGGTGCGCGTGACCGAGCGCATCCGCGGCGACTGCGTCTTCCTGGTGCACGGCTGGGGGCACACCGCGGCCGGCCTGCGGCGCGCCCGTGGCCGGGGGGCCTCCGACAGCGCGCTCATGACCGCCTACAAGACCGACCCGATCATGGGCGGCACCGGCATGAACGTGAACTTCGTGCGACTCGAGAAGGCGGAGGTGCGCGCGTGAGCCCCCGCTATTCCATGGCCGTCGACACCCGCCGCTGCGTCGGCTGCAACGCCTGCGTCATCGCCTGCAAGGAGGAGAACGCGCTCCCGCCCGGTGCCTTCCGCGACTGGATCGCCACCGAGACCAAGGGGGTCTTCCCGCACCTCCAGCAGGAGATCCGCTCCGAGCGCTGCAACCACTGCGCGCGGCCGCCGTGCGTGCGCGTCTGCCCCACCGGCGCGAGCCACGTCAACGCCGGCGGCACGGTGCTGGTGAGCCCGAGGAAGTGCACCGGCTGCAGCGCCTGCATCACCGCGTGCCCCTACGACGCCCGCTTCATCAACCCGAAGGGGTACGCCGACAAGTGCACCTTCTGCCTGCACCGCGTGAAGCAGGGCCAGGAGCCGGCCTGCGTGGCCTCGTGCCCGACCCGGGCGCTCGCCTTCGGCGACCTCGGCGATCCGCAGAGCCCGGTCGCCCGCGCGCTCCGCGCGCGCACGCCCAAGGTGCTGAAAGCCGAGACGGGCACGGAGCCCCACGTGTTCTTCACCCGCTGACCCCGGGAGACGCGATATGGACAGCGACAGGTTCTGGAACCCCTACCTGGCCGGCATCGCCCTCGGGCTGGTGCTGCTGACGAGCTTCGTCCTCATGGGGCGCGGCCTCGGCGCCTCGGGCGCGTCGCACCGCATCGGGGTCTACGGCTTGGACCTCGTGGCCAGCCAGCACGTCGACCGGACCCCGGCGCTCCACGCGGCCAAGGCCGACGGGCACCCGCTCGACGACTGGCTGGTCTTCGAGGTGCTCGGCGTGCTCCTCGGCGGCGGCGTCGCCGCCTACACCGCCGGGCGCATGAAGCGCGAGGTGTTGCGCGGCCCGCGCGTGGGCCTGGCGCTCCGGCTGGCGCTCGCGTTCGGCGGCGGCCTGATCATGGGCGTGGCGGCGCGCATGGCGCGGGGGTGCACCTCGGGGCAGGCCCTCTCCGGCGGCGCCTTCCTCTCGGTCGGCGCCTGGGCCTTCATGTTCGCGGTCTTCGGCGGCGGCTACGCGCTCGCCTGGTTCGTGCGCAAGGAGTGGACATGAGCCTACCCCTCGAAGCGCTCGCCACCACCCAGCGCGAAGTGGGCCTGGTGGTGGCCGTCGGCATCGGCGTCGGGTTCGGCTTCGTGCTCGAGCGCGCGGGCTTCGGCCGCGCACCCAAGCTGGCGGCGCAGTTCTACTTCCGCGACCTGACGGTGCTCAAGGTGATGTTCTCCGGCATCGTCACCGCCATGCTCGGCCTGGTCGTGCTCGGCGGCCTCGGGGTCATCGACCTCCGGGCCCTCTCCGAGACCGCCGTCAGCGCCACGAACCTGTGGCCGATGGTCATCGGGGGGCTGCTGCTGGGCGTCGGCTTCATCGTCTCGGGCTACTGCCCCGGCACGTCGATCGTGGCGGCCGCGTCGGGCAAGGTCGACGGCGTCTTCACGGTCGTCGGCGTGATCGCCGGCACCTGGGTCTACTCGGAGCTCATGGTCATCCCGGCGGTGGCGAAGTTCCACCAGAGCGGCGACCTCGGCACGCTCCTGATCTGGCAGTGGCTCAAGGTGCCGCCGGCGGCCGTGGCCGCGGGGGTCGTGGTGATGGCCCTCGGCATGTTCGTCGGCGGCGAGGCGCTGGAGCGCTGGAGCGCGCGGCGCCGCGGCGTGGAGCCGTCGCCCGCCCCGCGCGCCCCGCGCCGCATCGCCTTCGCGGCCATGGGTACCGTGGCCGCCCTCGGGCTCGTCACCCTCGCCCTGCCGCACCGCACGCGGGCGGAGGCGCGCACGGCGCCACAGTCGCTCGCCCCGCGTGACCTCGCGGGCCGCGTCCTCGAGGCGCCGTGGACCCTGCGCATCCTCGACCTGCGGCCGCAGGCCGAGTGCATGGCGAAGCGCATCCCCGGAGCCGAGTGCGCGCCGCCGGAGGTGCTCGCGAAGCTCGGGCTCAAGGACGACCCGGGCGTGCGCGACCTCGTGCTCGTGGGCCCGGGCGCGCTCGCGGCCGCTCCGCCCGCGGCCGCCAGCTACCCCGGGCGGGTGCTCCTCCTCGAGGGAGGCTTCGCCGGCTGGACGGCATACGCCCTCACCAGGCCCGCGCTGCCCGCCGCGGCCGCGACCCCCGCGGAGCTGGCCGAGTACCAGCTCCGGGCGGCCGTCAACGCGGCGCTGACCGGCATGAAGCCGTCACCGCCCCCGCCGCCGGCCGCGGGCGGCGCGCCGGTCAAGAAGAAGGGCGGCGGGTGCAGCAGCTAGGGCGCCGCGCGCCCGGACGCGCGCGCCCGCGACGCGAGAGACCGTCATGACCGAGCTCGACCTCAACCGCCACAACCTGTACATCGATCCCCACCTCTCCGTCTGGGGCTGGGAGATCGCCGTCTACCTCTTCCTCGGCGGCCTGGCGGCCGGGATCATGATCCTGACCGCGACCCTCGGCCGCGCGCCGCCGGCCGAGCGCTCCCGCTGGGGGCGGCTCCTCGTCTTCGCCGCGCCCGTGGCCCTGTCGGTGGGCATGCTGGCGCTCCTCCTCGACCTGCACGCCAAGCTGCACGTCTTCCGCTTCTACACGACGCTGCGCGTCACCTCGCCCATGTCGTGGGGGGCGTGGATCCTCATCGCCATCTACCCGGCGACCATCCTCCATGGCCTCGGCAGCCTGACCGCGGCGGAGATCGACCGGCTCGCCGCGTGGCGGCCGCTGCGCGCGCTCCGGCTGGGGGGCCTCGTCACCTGGGGAGCGGGCTGCGCCGGGCGGCACGAGGGCGCGGTGCGCGGCGCCAACGCCGTCCTCGGCGTGGCCCTCGGCGTCTACACCGGCGTCCTCCTCTCGAACCTCGGCGCGCGCGCGGCGTGGAACTCGGCGCTGCTCGGGCCCCTGTTCCTCGTCTCCGGTGTGTCGGCGGGCGCGGCGCTGTCGATGCTCGGCCCGCTCAGCCACGCCGAGCACGCCGCGCTCCGGCGCTGGGACCTCGCGGCCATCGGGCTCGAGGTGGCGCTGCTGCTCCTCTACCTGCTGGCCCTCGCCTCGGGCGCGGAGCGGAGCGGGCAGGGCGCGGCCGCGCTCTTCCTCGGCGGCCGCTACACCGCGCCCTTCTGGGCGCTCGTCGTCATCGCGGGCCTCGCCGTGCCTTTCGCCCTCGAGATCGCCGCGGGCCGGCACGGCCGCCGCCCCACCCTGGTCGCGCCCGTGCTGGGGCTGATCGGCGGCCTGTCGCTCCGCTGGATCCTGGTGCTCGCCGGCCAGGCGTGAGTGGCGCCTACGGCTCGAGCGCCACGATCTCGCCGCGCACCTTGCCCCCGCTCACGGTCAGCCGCCCGACGGTCACGGGCAGGCCGAAGCGCCGCGGCCCGGCGCTCCCCGGGTTGAAGTAGAGGATCCCGTCCTGCTCCCGCATCGCGGCGCGGTGCGTGTGTCCGGTCACCACCACGGCGAAGCCGGCGGCCTGGGGGTCGAGATCGATGGCCGCGGCGTCGTGCAGCACGTAGATCCGCGCTCCGCCGGCCTCCACCACCGCGGTCCGGGGCAGACGATTGGCCCAGTGGCCGCGGTCGACGTTGCCGCGTACGGCCGTGACCGGGGCGATGGCCGCGAGCTCCTTCAGGATCTCCGGGGCCCCCACGTCGCCGGCGTGGATGATGAGATCCACCCCCGCGAGCGCCTCGAGCGCGGCCGGCCGCAGCCGGCCGTGGGTGTCCGAGATCACACCGATGTGCAGGGTCGCCAGGGTCTCGGGATCGGGCACGGTCCCATTGTAGCCGGGCGCGCGCCGGCGCGGGGCGCCGGAGCACCGTTCCGCACTGCTTGCGCGCGGTCCAAGCCCCCTGGTATCGTTCCCTGACCATGCGCCAGTGCCCGCGCTGCAGCTCGCGCTACGAGGATGCGGTGGGCTTCTGCCCGCGGGACGGCACCGGTCTCGAGGAGCTCAAGGACTCGCTGATCGGTCAGGAGGTCGGGCACTACCGCATCAGCTCGCTCATCGGCGAGGGGGGGATGGGCGCGGTCTACCTGGCCGTGCACCCGGGTATCGGCAGCCGGGTCGCGGTCAAGGTGCTGCACCCGGAGCTGGCCCGCGACCGCGCGGCCGTGGACCGGTTCTTCGCCGAGGCGCGCTCGGTCAACCTGATCCACCACGAGAACATCGTCAACATCCTCGACCTCGCGCAGCTCGCCGACGGCCGCAGCTACATCGTGATGGAGTACCTCGAGGGCGAGTCGGTGGCCGCGCGGCTGCGCAAGAAGGGCCCCTTCACCCCCAAGGAGGCGGTCGCCCTGATGCTGCCGGTGCTGGCCGCGCTGCAGGCGGCCCACGAGCACGGGATCATCCACCGCGACCTGAAGCCCGACAACATCTACCTGACCCGCGGCGGGCAGGTGAAGGTGCTCGACTTCGGCATCGCCAAGCTCGACATCGCGCACGGCGGCGGCGCCGCCACGCGGACCGGCGCCATCCTCGGCACGCCGATGTACATGTCGCCGGAGCAGGCCGCGGGCCGCGCCAGCCAGGTCGATCACCGCTCCGACATCTACTCCGCCGGCATCATCCTCCACGAGCTCTGCGCGGGGCGCGTCCCCTTCCTCTCCGAGGCGCTCTACGACCTCATCACCAAGCACCTGACCGAGCCGCCCACGCCGCTGCGGCAGCTCAAGCCCGAGGCCCCGGCGGAGCTCGAGGCGGCGGTGCTGCGCGCCCTGGCGAAGGAGCCGGAGCGGCGCTTCGACAGCGTCGAGGAGATGAAGCGCGCGATGCTGGGGTAGGAGGTTGCCATGGAAGAGAGCCTGTTCGCCCGCGTCGCCCGGCGCATCGACTCGTACCGGGCCGAGGCCATCGAGCTGCAGCGGCTGCTGACGGCCGTGCCCGCGCTCTCGCCCAAGAGCGGCGGCGACGGCGAGGCGCGCAAGGCCGACGCGCTGATCGCCTACCTCCGGCCGCTGGCCCTGGGCGAGATCACGCTGCACCGCTGCCCCGACCCCGACCTGCCGGGCTCCTACCGCCCGAACGTCGTCGTGCGCGTGCCGGGGCGGCGGCGCGACCGCACCGCGTGGGTCATGGCGCACCTCGACGTGGTGCCGCCGGGCGACCTCGCGCAGTGGCACAGCGACCCCTACGTCGTGAAGGTCGACGGCGACAAGCTCTACGGCCGAGGCGTCGAGGACAACCAGCAGGGGGTGTGCTCGGCGATCTTCGCCGCCCGGGCGCTGAAGGACGAAGGGGTGCAGCCGCCGTGCGACCTCGGCCTCCTGTTCGTCGCCGACGAGGAGACGGGCAGCGACTACGGCATCGCCTACCTGCTCAAGGAGCAGCCCGACCTCTTCGGGCCCGACGACCTCGTCATCGTGCCCGACGGGGGCGTGCCCGACGGCTCGCAGATCGAGGTGGCGGAGAAGGGCATCCTGTGGCTCAAGTTCACGGTCCACGGCCAGCAGACGCACGGCTCCACCCCGGAGAAGGGGGTCAACGCGCACAAGGCCGGCGCGCGGCTGATCGTCGCCCTCGAAGAGCTCTACCGGAAGTTCGACGCCCACGAGCCGGTCTTCGACCCGCCCATCTCGACGTTCGAGCCGACCAAGAAGGAGGCCAACGTCCCCAACGTCAACACGATCCCGGGGATCGACGTCTTCTACTACGACTGCCGGGTGCTGCCGCGGTACGCGCTTCAGGCGGTGGAGGCCGAGGTCCGGCGCCTGGTGGCCGGGGTCGCCGCCGAGCGCGGCGTCACCATCGACGTCGAGTCG
>JACRCY010000578.1 GCA_016218785.1 Deltaproteobacteria bacterium | reverse complement strand
CCGGCTCGGCCGCGGCGAGGAGGTCGGCCGCGAGGCGGCGGCCCAGCGTCGTCTTCCCCACGCCCGCCTCGCCGTGGACCAGCACCGTCACCGCGGCGCCGCGGCGGACGTCGGCGAAGCTCCGGCGCAGCACCCCGAGCTCGCGTTCGCGCCCCACGAAGACCTGCGCGTGGCTGGAGGTGGAGCTGGGGTCTTCCCCGTCACCGGGCAGGGCGACGCCGAGGCGTGCGAGCACCCGGCGGCCGCGGGGACGGGCCGACGGGTCGAAGCGCAGCAGGTCCACGCACAGGGCGTCGAGGTCCTGCGGCACCGCGGGCCACAGGACGTGCGGCGGCGGCGGATCGACCTGCTGCTTGTTCGCCATGACCTCCAGGGGCGCGCCCGAGAAGGGCAGGCTCCCGGTCAAGGCCTCGTAGAGCACCACCCCCACGCCGTACCAATCGGCCTCGGTCCCCACGTAGGCCGCGGCCGCCTGCTCGGGCGCCATGTACTCGACGGTACCGCCGGGCTGGCCCGGGAGCGACTGGTCGGCCCCTCCGGTGAGCACGGTCGCGAGGCCGAAGTCGAGGAGCACGACGCGGCCCGCGGCGGTCACGAGGATGTTGGAGGGCTTGATGTCGCGGTGGACCCGACCCGCCTCGTGCAGGGCCAGCAGGCCCCGGCAGAGCTGCCCCAGCGCCGCCCGGAGCCGTAGCTCGTCGAGGACGCCCTCGTCGCGCCCGGGCGCCGGAGGGCGCACCCAGCGGACGAAGCTGGTGCCCTCGACCAGCTCCATGGTGTAGAAGCAGCAGCCCCCCTCCTCGTGCAGCTCCTCCAGGGCGACCAGGTTCTGGTGCCGCAGCCCCTGCAGGGCGCGGAACTCGGCCCGCAACCGCTCGAGCTCCTGACCCGGCAGGCGGAGCACGGTCTTGAGCGCCACCCGCCGATCGTGCTGCCGGTCGCGCGCCTCGTAGACGACGCCCATGCCGCCCGCGCCCAGGCGCCGGATGATCTCGAAGCGCTCCGTGCCGCCGAACTCGCTCTCCCCCGCTGCCACCGGTGGCCCCCAGTCGTCGAACGCCTGCCAGTATACCCCGGCCCGGGGCTGACGGCCGCGGGCGCTACGGCTGGGGGTCGCGCCGCTGCGCGGCCAGATCGTAGGCCTTGATGATCGCCGCCACGAGGGGGTGGCGCACCACGTCCACCTCGGTGAAGGTGCAGAAGCGGATCCCCTCGATGTGGGCCAGCAGCGAGCGCGCCTCCAGCAGGCCGCTCCGGCGACCGTCGAGGAGGTCGATCTGCGTGATGTCGCCCGTGATCACCGCCTTCGAGTCGTAGCCGAGGCGCGTGAGGAACATCTTCATCTGCTCGCTCGTCGTGTTCTGGGCCTCGTCGAGGATGACGAACGAGTCGTTGAGGGTGCGCCCGCGCATGAAGGCGAGCGGCGCGACCTCGATGATGCCGCGCTCGATCAGCTGCTGCGAGCGGTCGAGGTCCATCATGTCCTGCAGGGCGTCGTAGAGGGGCCGCAGGTAGGGGTTCACCTTCTCGATCATGCTGCCGGGCAGGAAGCCGAGCTTCTCGCCCGCCTCCACGGCCGGCCGCGTGAGGACGATGCGCTTCACCGACTTGTCGAGGAGCGCGCGGATGGCCATGGCCATCGCGAGGTAGGTCTTGCCGGTCCCCGCAGGCCCGATCCCGAAGACCATGTCGCACTGCCGGATGGCCTCGATGTACTGCTTCTGCGCCAGGCTCTTGGGCGCGATGCGCCGGGCGCGTGGCGAGACGAGGACGGTGTCCGAGAAGACGTCGCGCAGGTCCGCGCCGCCGTTCTGCCGGAGCACGTGGACGGCCCGGCTCAGGTCGTCTGGCCCCAGGGGCTGGCCCCGCTTGGCCATCCCGTAGAGCTGCTCGAGGAGCGTCTTGCCGAGCGCGACGTCGTGCTCGTCGCCCAGCAGCGTGACCTCGTTGCCGCGCACGTGCGCGCGCACGCCCAGCTCGCGCTGCACCACCTTCAGGTGCTCGCCGTGCTGGCCGAACACCACGGCCGCGGCCGTGATGTCCTCGAAGACCACCTTCGCGCGCGCGCCGGGCGCCTCGCCTGCGGTGTCCGGGTCCCCGTTGGAGCTCACGGCGCCAAGGTATAGCACCACGCGGGCGTCACGACCATCCGGGTGCCCCGGAGCCGCGCTGGCGCCCGGACTGGCGCCGCTACCCGCCCCGGCGCGCGAGGTGTGCGAGCACATCGCGCAGGCGCTCACCCAGGTCCCGCTCCACCGCGACCACGCCCTTGTTCAGGTAGAAGCCAGGTCCCAGCGCCGCGAGGTGACCCCGGAGCCGCTCGTCGCAGACGATCGCCGAGAAGAAGAGGATCGGGGTGGGACTCCACCCCAGCTGCCGCTCCAGCTGGCGGAGCGCAAGCGCCGCCTTGAGGCCGTCGATGATCGGCATGTGCAGGTCGAGGATCGCCAGCTGGTACGCGTCGCCGGTCGCGGACAGGCGCCGCACCGCGGCGATGAAGCCGCCGCCGTCCGCGAACTCGTCGACCGTGCCGGCCAGGCGTTGCGCGAGGAGGGCGCGCGCCACGGCCTTGCGCACGTGCTCCATGTCATCGGCGACCGCCACCCGAGCGTAGAGCGGGGCCTCGACGGGCGCTCCCTCGCCGCCCGGGAAGACGAAGCCGCACGTGGGGCAGCGGGTGACCTCCTCGGACTCCACGCCGTCTCCCACGGTCATGGAGACCGGCTCGACCACGACGCCGCAGGCCGGGCAGAATGCCCTGTCCATCATCGGTCTCCAGGAGCTGCGCTCGTCACGCCCCTGCTCCCTTGAGAGTACCGTGTGGCTGCGCTCCTGCAAACCCGACATCGCGGCGGCACGGACGCGCCTGACGGCGGCGGGGTGGCAAGCGAGCACCGTCGCCGCCGTCGCCGCGCCGTTGTCCCGGAGCCACCCGCGTGGCACACTCCCCCGCCATGAGCGATCCCCGCGCCCAGACCGGCGAGGCCCTCAAGGATCTCGTGGCCCTCATGGACCGACTCCTCGCGCCCGACGGCTGCCCCTGGGACCGCGAGCAGACGCTCGAGACCCTCAGGCCGCCCCTCATCGAGGAGACGTACGAGGTCCTGGACACCATGGCCGACCCGAGCCCCGGCGCTGCGGCGCACTGCGAGGAGCTGGGCGACCTGATGTTGCAGATCGTCTTCCAGGCCGCGCTCCGCGCGCGCGAGGGCAAGTTCGGCATCGACGACGTCTGCCGCGCCATCGTGGCCAAGCTGGTCCGTCGCCACCCGCACGTTTTCGGCGACGCCCGGGTGAAGGACGCCGACGAGGTGCTGGCCCAGTGGACCAGGATCAAGGCCCGCGAGCAGGCGCACGGCGGTGAGGGGAAG
This sequence comes from Deltaproteobacteria bacterium, assembly GCA_016218785.1. Lineage (GTDB taxonomy): Bacteria > Myxococcota_A > Polyangia > JACRCY01 > JACRCY01 > JACRCY01. The sequence continues at coordinate 2,713 of JACRCY010000578.1, read as the reverse complement.
GGAGTCCTCGAGGGCGTGCCGCGCGGCATGCCGCAGCTCGTGCGCGCCTTCCGCCTGACCGACAAGGCCGCCCGGGTCGGCTTCGACTGGCCCGACGTCGACGGGCCGCGCGCCAAGGTCGACGAGGAGCTCGCGGAGCTGGACCGGGCCCGCGCCGAGCTCGGCCAGGCCGCGGCCCTGGCCGAGCTCGGCGACCTCCTCTTCGCCCTGGTCAACCTGGCGCGGCACGAGGGGCTCGACCCCGAGGAGGCGCTGCGCGGCGCCAACGAGCGCTTCATCGCGCGCTTCGGCTACATCGAGCGGCGGCTGCGGGAGCAGGGCCGCGACCTCCAGGCGACGGGCCTGGCCGAGATGGACGCGCTCTGGGACGAGGCGAAGCAGGCCATAGGCTGATGGCCGATGGCCGGCAGGCCATGGCCTTCAGTCCAAAGCCCTCAGCCTACTTCTCGAGGTCGCCGGTCGCAGCCAATCTCCCGCAGCCTTCGTGGCCCGGCCCCGCCTCACCGGCCGAGATGACCATCTTGACCAATTTGGCCAATTAGGCCAACATAGTCACCATGAGTCAATCGGCGCGGAAGGCCTCGCTGCTCCCCTCCCCCGCACCGTCCCTCGCGCTGAATGCAGCCGAGGCCAAGCGACGGCTCTCCGAGCTCCTCGGGCGCGTCGCCTACGGCGGCGTCACCGTGCTCATCACGCGCCGCGGCCGGCCCATGGCCCGGCTGGTTCCGGTGACGGATCCGGGGATCGCCAGCCGCCTGGCCGACGTGGAGGGGTGGCTCGGGGACGACGACCCGTTCTTCGCCGCGGTCGACGAGATCACGGGGGCGCGCGAACGTCACCTGCCCCGGAGGCTCGGCGGCACGAAGGCCGCCCGGACCCGCGGGGGCGCGCGGTGAATGGCTATCTGCTCGACACCAACGTGCTGTCGGAAGTGATCCGGAAACGGCCGGCCGATAGCGTCCTGCGCCGGCTGCGCGCGCTGGCTCCCGAGGCCCTCTTCACCTCGTCGATCTGCGTGATGGAGCTGCGCTTCGGCGCCGCGCGCGTGCCTCACGGCGTGGCGCTCTGGCAACGGATCCGGCGCGAGGTGCTGCCGCTCGTCGGGATCCTGCCGGTGGGCGAGGCCGCGGCACTGCGTGCCGGAGAGACGCTCGCGGCCCTCGAATCGCGCGGCGAACGAATCGGGGTGGAGGACCTGTTGATCGCGAGCACGGCCCTCACGCATGGGCTCGCGGTCGCCACGCGCAACGTGAAGCACCTGTCGCGCGTGGCCGGGCTGGTGGTCGAGAGCTGGTGGAGCTGAGCGCCGCCTACGTCTCGAGGTCACCGGCGGCGGGCAGGCCCCCCGCGGCCTTCGCGGCCCGGGCCGCACGCACGATCGCCGCCTCCAGGCAGTCGCGCGCGAGCAGCCCCACCCGGTGCAGGTCAGCGCGCTTCGTGCCGCAGGAGAGGGCGAAGACCACGTCGCCGTCGTACATGGTGCACGCCGGCGCGATGGCGCGCGGCAGGGCGTCGGCCACGAGCGCCGCGACCTTGGCCGCCTGCAGCTTGTCGAGCGCCACGTCGGTGGCGACCACCGCCAGGGTCGTGTTCTGCGGCACCTCGGCCGCCGGCGCGACGAAGCTCCCGCCCCGCACCAGGCGCGCCGAGTCGGCCAGGCGCAGGCTCCCCGGCGCCTCGCGGAGGCCGGCGATCAGGCGGCCGGTCGCGGGGTCGATGATGTCGCCCAAGGGATTCGCAGCGACCAGGGCGAAGACCGCCAACCCGTCGGGGGTACGTTGGCCAACCGCACCCAGGCCGCACTTGGTGGCGAAGTCGGGCCCGAGGAGCTTGCCGCAGGTGGCGCCGCACCCGACGCCCACGTTCCCCTCGGCGACGGGCCCGGCCGTTGCGGCCGCCGCGGCCGCGTAGCCCATGGCCGCGTCGGGCCTCACGCTCCCGTCGCCGATGACGAGGTCGAAGAGGATGGCGGAGGGGACCAGGGGCACGCGCCGGCCGCGGACCATGAACCCGGCCCCGCGCTCCTCGAGCAGCCGCATCACGCCGCCGGCCGCGTCGAGGCCGAAGGCGCTCCCGCCGGCGAGGCAGATGCCGTGCACCTGCGGCGCCAGGCTGCCGGCCTCGAGGGGCTGCAGCTCCCGGGCCCCCACGGCGTTGCCGCGGATGCAGTAGCCGCCGGTGGCGCCCTCCGGGCAGAGCACGACGGTGACGCCGGTCAGCGCGTGCTCGTCCTGGGCGTGGCCCACGAGGAGGTCGGGTACGGTGGTCTCGGGACGCATGTTCATCCTTATACCTCGAAGGGATGCGCATGTAATGAGCCGGGACATCGGGACCCACCCCCCAGCCGCGCGGCGCGAGCATGAGCTCCCGTCAGAGCCGAGTGCGCCGCGCGGTTGCGACCCTGCGCTCCGGGCCAACCGGGGCGCGGGGCAGAGGCCAGCCGATTTGCGGCCCAGAGCTACGGGTCGCCCTGTTTTCCGTCGACGAGCGGTCTCGCTGAGCCAGGATGCCTGCGACCTGTCCTGAGAACTCGCCATGCTGCATGGTCTTGCTCCGCAGCTACTTCGTCGACGAACGGTGCCGGGGTGGGTCCTGATCTTATGCGGAGCTCCACGTTATGCGGAGCTGGCTGGGACTGAGGCTGTCGAGTCAAGGGCTTGCCGATGGCGAACTCCGCATAATCCGGGAGGCCTGGAGCGCCGCCATGAGGCTG
>JACRCY010000573.1 GCA_016218785.1 Deltaproteobacteria bacterium | reverse complement strand
GGCCTTCGCCGCCGGGGGATACCTCGGGCGCATCGACCTCGGCCTGCCCTACCTGGTCACGGGCTGTGTGAGCGTGGCCGCCGCCGGGGCGGCCCTGCTCCTCGGGGAGCCGCCCAGCGACCGCCGCGCCTCGGCCTGGCGCGGCTTCCGGCCGCAGATGGCCCAGGCGCTGCGCGTCTCGTTCACGGTCGCCCGCCTGCGCTGGGCCATCCTCTACTCGGCGCTGATCTTCGTGCTGCTCCGGGTGAGCCTGTGGCTCTACCAGCCCTACCTCAAGGGCGCCGGCTTCGACCTCGCCGCGATCGGTCTCATCTTCGCGGCGGTCTACCTGGTCGCGGCCCTGGCCTCGCACTCGATCGACGCGATCCGCCGCCGCTGCCCCGGGGTGTCGATCTACTGGGCGCTGCCGCTCGTCCTCGGCGTGAGCTACCTGCTCCTGGGGCGGTTCACGGCCTCGTGGGGCGTGCTGCTGCTGCTCGCGCAGAAGGCGGTGGACGGAGTCTACTCGCCGCTGACCAAGGACCTCATCCAGCGCGACGTCCCCGACTCCGGCGCGCGCGCCACCGTCCTCTCGGTGGAGAGCATGGTGCGGCGCCTTGCCTTCTGCGCCTTCGCGCCCGTCTGCGGGCTGCTGGTCGACCGCCTGTCGCTGTCGGCGGCGCTCTACGGCTGCGCGGCCGTGGCCGCGCTCGGGGCGGGCGCGCTCCTCGGCGTCCGCCGGAGCTTCAGGCTGGAGGCTTCCGCCCAGCCCCTGGAGCACGCCCGCGACACTTGAGCCGCGGCCGCTCGCCGGTCACACTCTCTCCGGCGCCATGACCACCGCCCGCCGCCGCCACCCCCCTCGCCGCCAGCCCACCGCCTTCTTCGTCTCGCTCGGCTGCCCCAAGAACCGCATCGACACCGAGGTCATGCTCGGTCTGGCCGAGGCGGCCGGCTTCGGCCTCGCGCGCGCGGCGGAGACCGCCGACGTCATCGTCGTCAACACCTGCGGCTTCATCGGCGACGCGAAGCGCGAGAGCATCGACACGGTGCTCGCCCTGGCGCGCCACAAGCGGACCGGCCGCTGCCGCCGGCTGGTCGTCACCGGGTGCCTGCCGCAGCGCTACGCGGAGGAGCTCGCCCGCGCCCTGCCCGAGGTGGACCACTTCCTCGGCGCCGGCGACTTCCCGCGCATCGCCGACGCGCTCCGCGGCGCCCTGCCGCGGGCGCTCATCGCGGCGACCCCCGAGTACCTCTACGATCACCTGAGCCCCCGCCGCCTGTCGCAGCAGCCCTTCACCGCCTACGTCAAGGTCTCCGAGGGGTGCGACCGGCGCTGCGCCTTCTGCATCATCCCGCGGCTCCGGGGACCGCAGCGGAGCCGCACGCCCGGGTCGCTCGAGGCCGAGGTCGCCGCCCTGTGTGCGGGGGGCGTGCGCGAGGTGAGCCTCGTGGCGCAGGACCTCACCGACTACGGCTCCGACCTGCCGGGCCGCCCGCGCCTCGGGGCGCTGGTGCGGCGCCTGGCGCGGGTGCCCGGGCTCCGCTGGCTCCGGCTCCACTACGCCTATCCCACCGAGATCGAGGACGACCTCCTCGAGGCCATCGCCGGGGAGCCCGCCGTCTGCAAGTACCTCGACGTACCGCTGCAGCACGTCGACGACGCCGTGCTCAAGGCCATGCGCCGCGGGCAGGGCGGCGCCGCCGCGCGCGCGCTGGTCGCCCGCCTGCGCCGCGCCATCCCCGGCCTCACCCTCCGCACGACCATGCTGGTCGGCCACCCGGGCGAGACGGAGGCGGCCTTCGGCCGCTTGCGCGACTTCGTGCGCGAGGCCGAGCTCGATCACCTCGGCGTCTTCACCTTCTCGCGCGAGGAGGGGACCGCGGCGGCCACCCTCCGCGGGCGCGTGCCGGCCCGCGTGGCCGAGGCGCGCCGCCGCGCCCTCATGCGCCTGCAGCGGCCCATCGCCCGGGCCCGTCGCCGCGCCCTCCTCGGCCGGGAGATCGAGGTCCTCGTGGAGGGGCCGAGCGAGGAGAGCGACCTCCTCCTGCGCGGCCGGCACGCGGGCCAGGCGCCCGAGATCGACGGCTGCGTCTACCTCGCGCTGCCGGAGGGCCTCCCGGCCGCGCCGCGCCCCGGCGACTTCGTGCGGACCCGGGTGACGCAGGTGTCGGACTACGATCTCGTGGCCGAAGTCCTGGGCCCGGCGAAGTAGACGCGGGCCTGCTTCAGGGCATCGCCAGCATGCGCTGGAGCGCGATGCGGGCGTCGCGGCGCACCTCGTCGCTCACCGTGATCCGCTGCTCGTGCCCGTCGCCGCCGCGGCCGGCGACGAGATCGCGCATGACGTGCGCCACGTTCTCGAGGTTGATGCGGTACATGTTGGGGCACAGCGACCGCGCCAGGGGCTGCACCGTGAGCCGCGGGTGCTCCTCTTGCATCCGCAGGACGAGGTTGATCTCGGTGCCGATGACGAGGGACGCGCCGGCCGCGGCCCGCTCGCACACCTTGACCAGGTACGAGGTCGAGCCGTTGCCGTCGGCAAGCGTGACCACCTCGCGCGGGCACTCGGGGTGCACGTGGACCTGGCATCCGGGCATCCGGGCGCGCGCCTCGTCCACGTGCGCGGGCTCGAAGTGCGTGTGCACGTGGCAGTACCCCTTCCAGAGGATGGCGCGCGCGCCGCGCACCTGCTCCCGCGTGAGCCCGCCCGACGGGAGCGTCCGGTCCCACACGACCTGCTCGGCCTCCGGGATGCCGAGCGCGAAGGCGGTGTTGCGGCCCAGGTGCTCGTCGGGCACGAACAGCAGCTTGTCGCGATCCCCGAGCGCCCACTTCATGGCGCGGCCGGCGTTCGACGAGGTGCAGATCGCGCCGCCGCGCGCGCCCACGAAGGCCTTCACCGCGGCCGTGGTGTTCATGTAGGCGAGCGGCAGCACGCGCCGCCCCGGATCCTCGCCGAGCGCGGCGCGGAGCTCCTGCCAGGCACGTTCGAGGTCGCCGACCTCGGCCATGTCGGCCATGGGGCACCCCGACTCGAGGTTGGGGTGGTAGATGCGCTGGCCCGGCCGCGCCAGCACCGCGGCGCTCTCGGCCATGAAGTGCACGCCGCAGAAGACGATCTCCTCGGCGGCCTCGGCCTCGGACGCGAGGCGCGACAGCTCGAAGCTATCGCCGCGCAGGTCGCCCAGGGCCACGATCTCGGGGCGCTGGTAGTGGTGCGTCAAGACCAGCACCCGCGGGCCCAGGCGCTCCTTCAGGCCACGGATCTCGTCCTGCAGGGCAGCGACGTCGACGGGAGGCACGGTGCGAGGAAGCTACCGCACCTGCGCGGGGAGTCAACCGGGCGGGTGGCAGGGGCGCCGCGGGCCCGCTTTCGGGGCGCGCGGCTCGAGAACCTGACCGTGCTGCACCTGCTGAAGGCCTGCCAGTACTGGACCGACGCCGCCGAGGGCGAGTTCGCCCTTCACTTCCTGCGCACCAAGGAGAAGGAGGAGGTGGACTTCGTGGTGCTCCGCGACCGGCGGCCGTGGCTGCTCGTCGAGTGCAGGTCGAGCGACCTCCACCCGGCGCCGACGCTCGTCAAGTTCGCGCGCGCGCTCGGGACCGTGCTGAACTTCCAGCTCGTCGACCGCCGCGGGCACGACCGCGCTTTCCCCGAGGCGCGCGTGCGCGTCCTCGACTACGAGCGGTTCTTCGCCGGCCTGGTCTAGGGGCCCGCGCTACTTGTCCGTCCGGTACTCGCTGCCGGCGACGATGGCGCTGCCGAGCCAGAGGAAGAGCAGGGTCACGCCGGCGAGGATCGCGGCCGAGAGCAGCGCGCCGGGGTTGGGCTCCCAGCCGCCGCCCCCCTGATTGAGGCCCGCCACCACGCGCAGGTGGAACGAGAGCGAGATGGCCTTGAGGAAGCCGGGGATGTGGCCGAAGAGCCCCTCGACGATCAGCAGGTAGACGAGCGTCGCGACCACCGGCCGCCGCGGGAAGAGCGCGCCGATGGCGGTCGCGAGCGCGCCGAAGGCCACGGCGCCCAGGGCGGCGGCGCCGACGGCGCGGCCGAGGAGCCCGGCCGCGCCCGCGATCTCCGCTGGGTCGCGCAGCATGCAGACGAGGTAGGCGAGCGCCACCGACACCGTGCAGCCGACCACCAGCACCACGGCGGTCGACAGGAACTTGCCGAGCGGCATGGTCCAGCGCGGCGCTGGCCGCGCGAAGACGTAGGTGAAGGTGCGGGCGTCGATCTCCTCGCCGAGCTCCGGCGCGGCGTGGATGGCGGGCACGAACATCAGCAGGAAGTCGACGTAGACCGCGAGCACCTGCTTGAAGAGCGCCGCGCCCCACGAGCGCGCGATGAGCGCGATGAGCGCCACCACGATGGGCAGCACGAGGAGGCCGAGCGTGAAGTAGATGACCTTGCCGCGCCGCAGGCGCAGGAGCGCCATGCGCGCGTAGACCGAGGTCGAGTGCCAGATGCTGGGGGCG
>JACRCY010000577.1 GCA_016218785.1 Deltaproteobacteria bacterium | reverse complement strand
TCACCCAGGGCGCGGGGCGGGTCGCGGGCTGGCTCGCCGGCGCCGAGGCCGGCGGCCGTGCCACCGCGAGCGGCTGGGTCGCCGGGGCCGGCGTGGCCGGCCCACAGGCCTGCGCCGAGAAGAGCGAAGCGACGAGGAGGAGGCCGCGGCGAAGCAATGGAGGGCGCTACTTCTTCTCGGCGGGCTTGTCCCCCGGCTTGGCGCCGGCCTTGTCCGGGGCCTGGTCGTCCTTCGGCGCCGGCTTCACCCCGCCGTCGGTCGTGGCGGGCTCGTCCTTGAGCGGCGACTCCTTCTCGGTCTCGTCGATGCCCTTGACGTACTCGTCGACGAAGTACTTGGTCGTGAGGATCTCGCCGCAGACCGTGGTCACCATCTGGGCCCAGTGCCACTTGGCGCCCATCATGAAGATGGCGCCCAGGAACTGCGCGCCGAGGTCCGCGCGCCCCACGAAGACCCGCGCCTCGGGGTTGGTCTTGCGCAGCACGTCGAGCAGGAAGCGGTGCTTGATCATCGACGTCATGACCTGGGCGATCATGTAGTTCTGGTAGTAGACCGGCGCCATCACGAAGTGGATCTTGGTGGCCCAGTCGGGGGCGTCGCGCCCCTCGGGGCGCTTCACGAGCTGGTACTTCTCCACCATGTCCCACCACAGCTGGTTCAGGTTCTGCGTCGGGTCGCGGTACAGCTCGCGCTCGAAGCTCACCATGACCATGCTCCAGCGGATGAACGCGAGCTTCTTGATCTTCAGCATCTCCTTGAGCGGCTTCTCGAGCCGCTTGCGGTCGCGCTCGGACACGCCCAGGTACTTTTCGAGCCAGTCGGGGTTGAGGGTCCAGTCCTCGAAGAACATGGCCGCGGCCTCGGTGGTGATGTAGTTCGACGGCTGGCGCAGCAGCCACGGCAGCTCCGCCCCCTGGGTCTTGCCGTACGCGTCGTACCCCGTCTCGTGGAGCGCGTGGGCGAACTCGTGCAGCAGCGTGGTCGTCCAGTAGTGGTTGGGCCGGACGTTCGCCAGCACGCGGGCGTCGCCCAGCCGGTCGATCGAGATCGCGTACGCATGCTGCATCTTGCCCGGCTTCTCGGAGAGGTCGGAGCGCGCGACGATGTCCTTGATCTCCAGCTCCAGGTCCCGGTAGGTCTCGGTCACGACCTCCTTCGGGTCCTTCTTCGCGTAGTACTTGTCGAGGCCCAGGTCGACGACCTTGGGCGCCTCCTGGAAGAAGACGTCCTCGTAGTGCCAGGGCCGCATGGCCACGGGCTTGATGCCCCAGCGCTTGGCCAGGCGCGCGTCGACGGACGCCTTGACCTTGGCCCACTCCTTCTCGGTCTCGGTGGTCAGCTCCTCCATGGTCTCCTGCACGACCTTGGGCTCGATCTCGTTCACCGTGAGCATGAAGTCGTAGTAGCTGGCGAAGCCGAGCGGCTTGACCGCCTGGTTGCGCAGCTTGACCAGCTCGACGAGCTTGGGCGCCACCAGCTTGCCGATCTCCTTGCTGGCCTCCCACACCTTCTGGCGCCTGGCCGAGTTCTTCTCCTTGCCGAGGACCTCGCGGATGTCGTTGGCGGTGAGTGGCTTGCCGTCGACCGTGGCGCGGCTCGTGTAGAAGAGCTGCTCGATCTCGGCGCCCTTCTTGGTGATCTCCTCCTGCAGCTTCGGGTCGATCTGGTTCTCGAGGTGCTTGTAGTAGAGGACCATGATCTGGCGGATCAGGAGGTCGTCCTTGATGCGGGGCGTGTTCTCCTTCAGCCACTTGAGCTTCTTGTAGTTCTCCCTGTCCTGGAAGATCTTGCGCAGCTCCAGCTCGAGCCTGGTGGCCTTGTCGAAGTCCTCCTTCTTGCCGGAGATCGAGGCCTCCCACCACGCCAGGTTCCAGGCCTTCTCCTTCTCCTTCATCTTGTCGACGATCCCGTTGACGAGCGGCCTGGCCTCGCTCTCGGTGATCCACATGGAGCCGCCGTCGCGCTGGATGGGCGCGGTGATCCTCTTCTGTTGGTCGGGGTCCACGGTCGAGCTGCAGGCCGAGACGAGCAGCAGGGCGATGGGCAGCGCACGACGTCGCGTCATGGTTTCTCCTGGGTGTCTCCCTCGGGACAGGGCCCGGGTGGGCCGCCGAGTCGGGCGCATCATACCAGAGGGGCGCGGGCGTGGCGACGATCGCTATACTACGCCACCGTGCCCCGTGAACCGCTGATCACCCGGCCCTTCCTGCTGGCCTTCGCGGCGCACTTCCTCCACGCGCTCGCCTCCAGCCTCTTCCTGCACCTCCCCGGGTTCCTGAAACACCTGGGCGCGACCGAGGTGGCCATCGGCCTCATCTTCGGGGCGGGGACGGCCGTGGCGGTGATCGCGCGCCCCACCATGGGCGCGGTCATGGACCGGCGCGGCATCCGCCCGATCATCCTCATCGGCGGACTGCTGCACGCTACCGCGTGCGCCCTCTACCTGACCGTCGGGACGCTCGGGCCCTGGCTCGTCGTGGTCCGCATCATCCACGGCGCGGCCGGCGCCGCGATCTTCGTCTCGGTCTTCGCCTTCGCCGCCAGCATCGTGCCCGCCAGCCGTCGCTTCGAGGGGATCGCGCTCTTCGGCGTCTCGGGCATGCTGCCCATGTCCTTCGGCGGCCTGCTCGGCGACCTCATCCTCGCGCACGCCGCCTACCAGGTGCTGTTCGTCGTGTCGGCCGGCCTCGCGACGGTGGCGTTGCTCCTCTCGCTGCCCCTCCGCGACGCCGGGGCGCGTCCGCCCGAGCCGGCCGCCAGCGGGAGCTGGCTCGGCGCCGCCCGCGCGGCGGGGCTCCTCCCGATCTGGATGGTGGCGATGGTCTTCGGCGCCGCCGTGGCCGCGCCCTTCACCTTCCTGAAGACCTTCGTCATGACCACCGGCGTGGGCTCGGTCGGCCTCTTCTTCACGGTCTACTCGCTCGCCGCGGTCGCGCTCCGCCTGGCCGCCGGCTCCCTCCCCGACCGGGTGGGCCCCAAGCGCGTGCTGCTGCCCGCGCTCCTCGCGGGCGCCCTGGGCCTCGGCGTCCTGGCGCACACCCACACCGTCACCGAGATGACGACCGCCGGCCTGCTCTGCGGTCTCAGCCACGGCTTCGCCTTCCCCATCCTCGTCGGCCTGCTGGTCACCCGCGCCCCCGCCGCCAGCCGCAGCGCCGCCTACGCCATCTTCACCGCCCTGTGGGACGTCGGCGCCATGGTGGGGGCCCCGCTCTTCGGCCTCATCGTCCAGCACACCGGCTACCCGGCCATGTTCGCGACCGCGGCCGGGCTCGTGCTCTGCGGCACCACGTGCTTCGCGGCGTGGGACCGGCGCCGCGGCGCGGGGCGTCCGGCCCCCCCTTCCTCGACGAGCGCCGCTTCTCGTAGTAATGATGGAGGATAGACTTCGTTGCCCTGGAGCCCCGCAGATGACCCCGTGGTCGCTTCGCATCCCCCTGCTCGCCGTCGTCGCCCTCGCCGCTGCGCCCGCCGCGGCCGACCCGACGTTGTCGCCGCCCAAGCCCTCGGTGGAGGTCACGCTCACGGGCTTCTTCGTGCCCGACGGCTTCGCCGCCAGGATGGCGGCCTTCAGGTACGAGGGAGACTCGATCTACCCCGGGGATCACTTCACCTTCAACGGCACCCAGCTCACCAACGCCCGCAACCCGGCGGACAACTTCTTCAACGGCACGCGCACGTACCTGGGCTCCGCCGTCTCGGGCGTCTACGACGTGCCCAGGCTCTCGGGCGAGCCCGGCTCCATGGCCGGCTACGACCTCGACACTGTGGACTTCACCGCGCTGCTCCAGCCGGGCGCCACGCAGGCCACGGTCGGCGCCGACTCCTCGTACGACGTCTTCATGCTCGGCGGCTTCGTCACCTCGATCACGTCCCTGGCCCCGAGCTTCGGGCAGGCGCAGAAGACGGCCACCGACCTCAACGGCGGGGCGGCCCTGCAGGGCGACGTCCTCGAGTACTCGATCGTCTTCACCAATACCGGCAACGACCCGTCGGTGCGGACGGTGCTCACCGACGTCCTCGAGCCCGGGCTGACCTACATGCCCAACTCCCTCAAGGTCGGCCCGCCCGGCGCGCTCGTCGCCAGGACCGACGCGGCCGGCGACGACGAGGCCGAGTACAGGGCGGCCCAGAGGACCGTCACCGCCCGCCTCGGCACGGGCGCGACCGCCACCCCGGGCGGCTCGCTCGCCGTGGGAGCCGCGGTCGAGGTGCGCTTCCGGGCCGCCATCGCCGTGCCCCAGGGGCAGGTCGCCAACCAGGCGGTGCTGAAGGCATCGGGCCAGTCGGGCGGGAGCGAGAAGACCTACCTCTCCGACGGCGACGCGACCCAGGTCGGCGAGCAGCCCACCATCGTGGTCATCTACGAGTGCGACGCCGACGCCGGCTGCCCGCCCGCCAAGCCGCGCTGCGACCCGACCACGCACACCTGCGGGCCGTGCCAGGGCGACGCCAACTGCCACGACGCGGCGAAGCCCGCCTGCCAGCCGAACGGCACCTGCAACCAGTGCTCGGCGTCCAACGACACGCTGTGCGTGGACCCCGAGCCGGTGTGCGACGTGACGAGCGGCACCTGCGTCCTCTGCACCCCGGGGCCGGCGGGGGACGCGAGCGAGTGCATCAACGACCCGGACGGACCGAGGTGCGTGCCGGGACCGACCGTCAACCACTGCGGCTGCTTCGTCGACGCGGACTGCGGTACCAGCCAGAGCGGCCGGGTCTGCGACTCGAGCGCGGAGATCTGCATCGACGGCTGCCGTGGCGAGGGGGGCAACGGCTGCCCGCACGGGTTCGTGTGCACCTCCGCCGACACCACGGTCGGCCAGTGCGTGCCGCAGGACGACGGCGGCCTCCCGCCGGGCCACGACGGCGGCAACGGCACGGGCAACCAGGGCGGCGGCTGTGGCTGTGCCGTGCCCCGGGCCGTGCCGGGCGGCGCGGCGCTCCTCGCGCTCGCGCTCGTGGCCGCGTTCACCCGACGGCGACGACGCCGACGACGCTGAGGCCATGTTCCACGCCCCCGAGCTCAGGAGCCCTCATGACCTCGACCACCGACCTCTCCCCGCGCGCCCTCTTCGACCTTCACGGCCTCGAGTTCGTCGACCTCTTCGACGACCTCGAGTTCGCCTGGGAGGCCCTGCGGCGCCTGCCCGACTGGCTGAAGGCGCACGTGCGCAGCGAGATCCGCGGGGAGGTGGCCGAGGGCGCCTTCGTCGCCAAGACCGGCGTCTTCGTCGCCGAGGGTGCCGTGATCGAGCCGACCGCCTACGTCACCGGGCCCACCATCCTCGGCCCGGGCACCGTGGTCCGGCACGGCGCCTACGTGCGCGGGAACGTGCTCTGCGGCCAGAGGTGCGTCATCGGCCACACCACCGAGGCCAAGGGGGCGATCCTCCTCGACGGCGCCAAGGCGCCGCACTTCGCGTACGTCGGCGACAGCATCCTGGGCCGCGACGTCAACCTCGGCGCCGGCACCAAGCTGTCGAACCTCAAGATGATCGGCAAGACCGTGACCGTGCGCTGCGGCGACCGCGTCATCGACACCGGCCTGCGCAAGTTCGGCGCCGTCATCGGCGACGGCGGCGAGACCGGCTGCAACTCGGTGCTGTCACCCGGCGTGGTCCTCGGCAAGGGGTGCCTCGTCTACCCCTGCATGCACGTGCGCGGCTACCACCCGGCGGGGACCATCCTCAAGCTCAGGCAGAGGGAGGAGCCGGTGGCGCGGAGGTAGGGGGCGACGGGGCCGGGCCGCGGGGCTCGGCCGCGGCTGCGACCGGCCCCGGTCGCGGCATCAATCGCAGCAGTAGCCGGCCTGGGAGGGGTAGCAGGTCGGGTACGACGCGTTCGACATGTTCTGCGGATCGAAGTCCTTCAGGCACTGCGGCGGGTTCTCGGGCGTGCAGGTGCCCGTGTTGGTGTCGCACTTGCCGTCGGGCGCGTAGCAGCTCGCGTCCTTGGTGCACTCGCTGTTGAACTCGAAGCACACGTAGCTGGCGTCGGGGCAGGTGCCCGCCCCCGTGCAGGTCGAGGTGCAGAAGCGCTCCTGGGTGTACTGGTTCCGGTAGCACAGCGCGCCGCTTGCCTCGTCGCAGTCCTTGCGGCTGCGGCAGGGGGAGCAGAGCGAGCCGTCCCCCTTGCAGGCGCCGTAGCGGTGGTAGCAGAGGTTCCGGCCGTCGCCGGCGTCCTTGCACTCCGAGTAGGGTTGGGGGCAGTTGTAGAGGTTCGGGTCCTTGCACATCCACCAGCCCCCCTCGGGGCTGGCGCGGCACACGTAGTCGCGGCCGTCCACGGCCGCGCGGCAGTCGATGTCCGAGTCGACGTCCTTGCCCGGATCGCAGTCGATCCTCGCGGGCGGCTCGACGGGCGGAGTGCAGGGCGTGGTGCAGAACTTCACGCCCCACTGGTCGCCGACGCAGACGCCTCCCATCACGTCGCAGTCCGAGTCGAACACGCACGGCGCGCAGAACTTGCGGGGCACGCAGATCTTCCGGTTCCGGTCGGCCTCCGTCGCCACGCTCTCGCAGTAGAGCTTCGCCGGGCAGTCGCGGTCGTCGGTGCACTCCTGGGTGCAGAAGGAGTCGGGGTCGTCCGTCTGCCGGCCGTAGCAGAAGAGCTGCCGGACGCACTGGTTGAAATCGGGCGAGCAGCGGTAGCTCGGCGAGCACTCGTCGTCGCTGGCGCAGCTCTGCCCGCAGTGGTACTGGGGATCGCACTGCGGGTCGACCACGTTGCACGCCGTCGGGTCCACGCCGCAGGGGGTGCCGCCCAGGGCCGCGCCCTTGATGTAGCGCACCGTCACGCACGTCAGGTCGTTGGTCTCGCCGTAGGGCCGGCACTCGGTGCCGCTCCAGCACTCGGCGTTGGTCTGGCACTTGATGGTGCACTTCCCCTCGACGCAGAACGAGCCGCCGTAGCACTCGTCGCCGGTCGGGCAGGCGTGGCCGATCGGCACGCCGGAGTCGACGTAGTAGTACTTGGTCTTGCAGCCGGTCAGGAGGACCGCCGCCGTGCAGAGGCAGAGAGCACTCGAAGGGCGCATTCCGGACCTATACCGGCCCGGCGGTGTCCGTGTCAACCTCCCTTGACAACCTGCGCCCGGACAGGCTAGCGATAGCGTACGCGGGTTCTCGTGCGAGAAAGCGAAGGGTTCGAATGAAGCGGCTGATCACGGTGGTGGTGGTGCTGGTGACGGCGGCAGGGCTGTCCGCGTGCGAGAAGACCGAGTACGTCGAGCAGATGGACGCTGGCGTCCAGGAGGACGCCGGCCAGGACGACGCGGCCCCCCAGTGCGGCCCCGACACGTACCCGTGCCCGCCCTACGGCACCGTCCCCAACACGGTGATGGAGAACCTCACCTTCACCGGCTGGGTCGATGAGAACAGCGATGGCGACCCGCTGACCGACCCCTATCGGACCTGGGGGCTCGACTACTTCTACCAGCTGGGCAAGGCCGGGCAGGCGAAGTTCCTCATGCTCAACGCCTCGGCCGGCTGGTGCACGGTCTGCCGCGCGGAGACCCGCACGCTCAATGCGCTCCAGGCGGACTACCTCGACCAGGGCGTCCGTCTGGCCCAGATCCTCTTCGAGGACAACGAGTACAACCCGGCGACCAAGCAGTTCGTGCAGGACTGGGAGACGACCTACAAGCTCACGTTCCCCATCGGCCTCGACGCGGCGTTCAAGACCGGCCGCTACTTCGACATCGCGGCCACGCCGGCCAACTTCGTCATCGCGCTGCGCGACATGACGGTGAACGGCGTGCCGGTCAAGGCCATGGAGATGATGACGCTCATGACCGGCTACTCCGAGACCGAGCTGCGCGCGCTCCTCGACGACTTCATCGCGAACTCCGAGTAACGTGCGTCCCCGCCACGTCGTCGTCGCCGCGCTCGTCGGGCTCGCGCTGGCGTCCTCCTGCGGCCCCGCCGGCCACGGCACCGCCGTCGGCGCGTCCGCGACCAACTTCACGCTGAAGGACGTCACCGGGCGCCCCATGTCGCTGGCGGACCACTTCGGCAAGAACGTCGTGCTGCTCGACTTCTGGGCCACCTGGTGCGTGCCGTGCGAGGCCGAGATGCCCCACCTCCAGCGGCTCTACCAGCGCAACAAGGATCAGGGGTTCGTGCTGCTCGGCATCTCGATGGACGGCCCGGAGACGGTGGCC
>JACRCY010000576.1 GCA_016218785.1 Deltaproteobacteria bacterium | reverse complement strand
TCGCTCCTGGCGGCGGCAGCGTGAGTGCGCGGCGGAAAACTTGCGCCCCGCGACAGGTGGTGTACTCACAAGCTACCCTCCGCCGCTGTCACCCGCGGCTCTCCCGACGCCAACCTCTCCGGACAAGAACGCAGGAGTGTCCGGAGGTCCGCAGCCTGATGAACTCGCTCGAGTCCCGCGACCCGACCTGGGCCGAGCTCATCGTGGAGCTGCGCCGCTACGGAGTGATGCTGCTGGAGGAGCACGGCATCGACCTGGCGCTCGAGGTCCGCGGCGAGCCCGCGGAGCCCGGCCCGGGGCTGTTCGCCGGCCTGTCGCTGTTCCGCATCTACCGCGAGGCCCTGACCAACGTCACGCGCCACGCGGGCGCCTCCGCGGTCGCGGTGCGGCTGGCCTTCGCCCCCGACCGGCTGGACCTCGAGATCGCCGACGACGGGCGCGGCCTGCCGGCCGCCGTCGTCCCGGGGCGCGGCCTGGGCAACATGCGGCACCGCGCGGCGGAGCTGGGGGGACGACTGGACCTCGCGAACGGCCCGGGGCTAGGGTTGACGTTCGCTTTCCCCATCCCCATGGTATCCCCCGACGAGGGGATGGACGCCGCGCCGGCAACCGGGTAGACGTCAGCGGAAGGACGACCGTGCGCATCTGCATCGTGGAGGACGACCGGCTGCTGCTGGAGAGCCTCTGCCAGCTCCTCGGGGGCGAGCGGGGCGTAGAGGTCGTCGGCGCCTACACCAGCGCCGAGGAAGCGCAGCGCGAGGCCCCGTGGGCCGCGGTCGACGTGCTGCTCGCGGACATCAACCTGCCGGGAGCCTCCGGCGTGGAGCTGATCCGCGCGCGCAAGCTGGCCGACCCCGGCCTCAACTGCATGGCCTACACGATCTTCGAGGACCGGAGCACGGTGTTCGCGGCGATCAAGGCCGGGGCCTGCGGCTACCTGCTCAAGGGCGCGAGCCCGCGCGAGCTGATCGAGTCGCTGCGCGAGTTGCACGAGGGCGGCGCGCCCATGAGCCCCAAGATCGCGCGCAAGGTGATCCTCGAGATCCAGCAGGGCGACCGGACGGAAGAGGCCGCTGGCGCCGACGTGCTGAGCCGCCGGGAGGTCGAGATCCTGAAGCTCATCGAGGCCGGTCGATCGTACAAGGAGATCGCCGCCGCGCTTGGCATCAGCGCCCACACCGTCCACAGCCACATCAAGCACATCTACGAGAAGGTCCACGCCCACGGTCGCAACGAGGCGCTGCGCCGGGCGCGCAACCTCGGGGCGCTGTAGAGCGAGTTGCGCCGGCTCTGAGCGCCTCATTACCCCCCGAGGATCGCCTGCCCGGGTGATTGACCGATCGACGGGCACCGCTGTACTCTTGCTGCGATAGGCGTAATGCAACTTGCACTCTACCGATGCTCCGGCAGCTGAACCTCGCGACGCTCCTGACCAGGGAGAAGAGACCCGATGCTGTCGCTCCGCGTCTCCACCGTAGCCGTCTCCGTCCTCGTGGCCCTCTCGAGCTGCGTCGATCCCGCCGATCGCGTGGGCGTCAAGCGATCTGCCGCCACCACGACGTGCGCCAGCACGCTGGTGCCGACCTGGCCCGCCGCCTGGCGCACGATGCTGTGCCACGGGGCCCCGGCGGCCGATCCCGTCGGCGACGTCAACCCGGCCATCATCGACGCCGTCGGCAGCGCCGACTATCCCGCCGTCCAGTCGGCGATGGACGCCAGTTATCTCTACCTCCGCATCCGCACGAACCTCTCCCCCGGCACCGCCGGCTGCACGTGCACTTCCTGCGTCAACGATCACATCGACGACGCCCACGGCTGGGGCTTCGACTTCGACACCGACGGGAACCCGACGACCTACGAGTTCCAGCTCCTGATGAACGGCGCCAGCAACCCGAGCGGGCGGACGCTCGAGCTCAACCTCAACCTCACGCAGGCCGGAGCCGTCGACAGTCCGAACGAGAAGGCCGAGACCGTGGCGTGCCTGTACGCGGGGGCGGACGCGGATGCCCGGGTCCGGGTCGACAGGGCGACCGACGGCAGCAACTTCGGCGGGAACTGCGACTTCTTCATCAGCATGGCCTTCCCCCTGAGCGAGCTCGCGGCGCGCGGCATCAACATGAAAGCCGCGCGTCTCGTCTGGGCGGGCAGTAGCGCGCAGGCCCAGAACCTGAGCGGCGACATCGTCTGCGACAACGGCACGTCGAGACTCTCCACCTCCAAGGGCGACCCCATCCCCTTGTGTGTCGGCGGGTGCTGCACTCAGGACAGCGACTGCATGGCCGGTCGACCCACCGTCCTGACCACCCTCACCGCCGCGATGAACGCCACCCAGGTCACGGCCTCGGTCGTGAGCACGACCGGATACCCGAGCAGCGGCCTCGTCGTCATCGACAACGAGTACCTCCAGTACTCCGGGACCACGGCGATCTCGTTCACGGGCCTGACCCGCGGCGTGCTGGGCAGCACCGCCGCCGCGCACGCCGCCGGGGCCACCGTCGACGACTTCGTCGGCGAGGACGTGTGCAACACGACCATCGGGACCTGCGAGTGCACCACCACGCCGGACAGCTGCCCGGCCGGGCGCTTCTGCGATCCGGTCATGAAGACGTGCCGGGCGAGCTGCACCTCGGCCGCGCCGCAGGGCGGCTCCTGCTCGACGGCCGGCGACATGACGCGCTGCTGCGACGACGGGAACTCCTGCACCACCAACGCGTGCACCGGCGGGAAGTGCGTCTTCGCCGCGACCAACGAGGGCCTGACCTGCGAGGACCACAACGCCTGCAGCGGCGTGGGCGTCACCGAGACCGCCACCTGCGCCGCCGGGACGTGCGGCACGCTGGTGGTCGCCTGCGCCGACGACGGTCTCGGCTGCACCGACGACATCTGCCAGCCGTTCGACCTGGCCTGCGTCCATCCGAAGAAGCCGGCCGGGGCGGTCTGCCGCCCGGCCGTGCCGGGAGGGTGCGACGTCGCGGAGGTCTGCGACGGCGTCGGCACGGCATGCCCCGCCGACACGGTCATCCCGGACGGCACGCCGTGCAACGACGGCAACGCCTGCACCCAGACGGACACGTGCCAGGCGGGCGCGTGCACGGGCGGAAACCCGGTCGTCTGCAGCGACGCGGCGCGGCCGGTGTGCGCGCCGGTCACCGGCGTCTGCGGCTGCTCCGGCAACGGCGACTGCCCGGCCGGCCTCCCGTTGTGTTCGAGCGCGCTCAACGCCTGCGTCGGCTGCCTCACCGACACCGACTGCACCCTGGCGACCTCGGCGTTCTGCGACCTCGGCGACCACACCTGCAAGGGATGCAACGGCGACCTCGGAAGCGGCGCCACGCGCGCGTGTCCGACGGCCGCAAACCCGTACTGCGCCGCCTCGGGCACCTGCGGCCGCTGCACCGGCAACGACGACTGCGTCGGCCATGCCGGCCCGTTCTGCAGCCCGAGCACCGGCGCGTGCGGCACCTCGTGCACGGTGGATCCCAACTGCACCGCCACCGAGTGGTGCAACGCCGGCACCTGCACGCCCAAGACCCGCAACGGCGAGCCGCTGCCGGGCGTGCCGCCGATCGACGGCGAGTGCACCCCGGCCAAGGGGCAACGCGTCTGCCTCTCGGGCGTGTGCGACGAAGCCACCGACACCTGCGGCTACCTCAACGGCTGGCCTTGCGGCCCGCCGCCGCACGACGCGTGGTGCCAGAGCGGCCTGTGCTTCACCGCCGACAACCGCTGCGGCGAGCCCAACAGCGGGCCGTGCGGCGCGCCGCCGATCTGCCGCAGCGACATCTGCTTCGGCGACGGGCTGTGCGGCCTGCCCAACGGCGAGCCGTGTACCGCCAACGCCCAGTGCCGCAGCGAGTGCGTGGCGGCGGACCATCGCTGCGGGCGCCTCAACGGATCCCCCTGCACCGCCGCCGGCGACTGCCGCGTCTACATCTGCTTCACCGACGACCACTGCGGACTGCCGACGGGTGAGCCGTGCGGCTCGGCCGAGGTCTGTCGCTCCACCATGTGCGCGGGCGGGGTGTGCGTGACGACCTGTACGCAGGACGCCGACTGCGCCGCCGACCACTTCTGCGATGCGGGGTCGTGCCTCCCTGATCGCCCCAACGGGGATCCGTGTGACCGCGTCGCGCAATGCCAGAGCGCGGTCTGCTTCTCCGACGGACGCTGCGGCCTGCCGGACGGCGAGTCGTGCGGCACGCCGGCGATGTGCCGCAGCGGGGCCTGCAGCGGCGGCACGTGCGGTACGGGCTGCACCACCGACGCCGAGTGCCTCGAGGGCTTCTTCTGCGAGACCGGCAGCTGCCACCCGGGGCGGCCCAACGGCGACCCGTGCGGCCGGCCCCGCCAGTGTGCCAGCGACGTCTGCTACAGCGACGGCCTGTGCGGCCTGCCCGATGGGCGCCCGTGCGCCACGGCCGAGGTGTGCCGCAGCGGAATGTGCTCGGTCAGCGGCGTGTGCGGCGCGCAAGGCTGCACCACCGATCCGGAGTGCAGCGCCGGTTACTACTGCGACACTGCCACCGGCACCTGCCACCCGCAGTACCCCAACAGCCATCCCTGCACGCGGCGAGGCGAGTGTCTCTCCGACGTGTGCGAGACCGACGGCCTGTGCGGCGAGTCCAACGGCGGGCCCTGCGGGTCGCCACTGGTCTGCCGGTCGAACCTCTGCGGCGTCGATGGCGTTTGCGTCGGCTGTCAGACCGACCACGAGTGCGGCAGCACCACCAGCGGCCGCATCTGCGGGGCGGTGGGCACGTGCGTCGACGGCTGCCGACCCGACGGGTCGCACGGCTGCCCCAGCCCGCTGGTCTGCCTGCCCATCGACGCGGCCGTGGGCGTGTGCGGCGAGCCGCAGGCCGACGGCGGAGTCCAGCAGGACGCCGCGGTCCAGGAGGACGCCGCGGTCCAGGAGGACGGCGGCGTGGCCCAGGTCGACGCCGCCTCTCAGGCCGACGCCCCGGCCCAGGCCGACTCCGGCCCGGTGGTGCGCCTCGAGGGCGGCGGCCTGTCCTGCGCCGCGGTCCGCGGCGTCGGCGCCGCCGGCACCGGCCTGCTGGCGCTGGCGCTCCTGGCGCTCGGCTCCGGGCGTCGCCGCCGCGGAGGCGGCACCCCCGACCCGGATCACCTGCCCCGGAGGTAACCGTGCACCTGCGCCTGCTCGCCCTCGCGCTGGCCTTCGCCGGCGTCGCGCTCCCCCCATCGCCCGCCCGCGCCCAGGGCGGCAGCGGCTTCGCCCTCGAGCGCTACGAGCCGACCACGGCCGGGGAGTGGTGCTTCGCCGTCGATCACCCGTGGTACACGCGCCCGCTGTCGTTCGCCGTCGGCCTGACGCTCGATTACGCGCACAAGCCGCTGGTGCTCGGCTACCGCGACGACCAGGGGTTCCACGAGACCGCGGTGGTGGTCCGGCACCTCGTGGTCGGGCACGTCGACGCGGCGCTCTCGTTCAGGGATCGCGTGACGGTGTCACTGGGGCTGCCGGTCATCCTCGACGAGAGCGGCACCGCGTCGGCCGGGATCAGCCCCAGCGGGGCGGCGCTCGGCGACCTGCGCCTGGGAGTCATGGGCCGCCTCTACGGGCGCCACCTCGCCGACCGGTTCGCGGTCAGCCTGGGCGCGCTGCTGTGGGCCCCCACGGCCGCGGGCTCGAACCACGCCGGCGACGAGGGCGTGCGGGTGGCGCCCAAGCTGGTCCTCGGCGGGCTGCTGGCCCGGCAGCTGCTGTGGTCGGTGACGGGCGCCGTCCAGTACCGGCCCAAGAACAGCATCGGCGACCTCCCGGCCGCCGCCGGGAACAGCGTGGGCACCGAGCTGCAGCTCGGCGCGGCGCTGGCCTACGCGGACTTCCCGCGACGCTTCGTGGTGGGGCCGGAGGTGGTGGTGTCGTCGGTGGTCACCGGCGGCCACGCGTTCGAGCGCGAGTTCACCGCGGTGGAGTTGCTGCTGGGCGGCCACCATCGCCTGCGGGTCCCGGTCCAGCTCGGCGTGGCCGCCGGGCTCGGGCTCCAGCGGGAGCCGGGATCCCCGGACTTCCGCGTGGTCGCGCGCGTGGCCTGGGTGCCGACCGAGCGGCCGGCCGCCTCGCCCCCGCCGCCGCCGTCGGATCAAGATCACGACGGCATCGTCGACGCCGAGGACGCCTGCCCCAACCAGCCCGGCCCGGCCAGCAAGGACCCCAAGAAGCACGGCTGTCCGCGGCCCGCCGATCGCGACCAGGACGGCATCCCCGACGCCGAGGACCTCTGCCCCGACGAGCACCAGGGGCCGACGCCCGACCCGACCAGGCGCGGCTGTCCCGCCCGCGACCGGGACAAGGACGGCGTCTTCGATCACGAGGATCTCTGCCCCGACGAGCCGCAGGGGTCGACGCCGGACCCCCAGCGCCGCGGCTGCCCTGACAAGGACACGGACGGCGACGGCGTCCCCGACTCGAAGGACCAGTGCCCCACGACCCCGGCCGGGCCCAAGCCCGACCCCACCCGCGTCGGTTGCCCGGCGCCCGACCGCGACGGCGACAGCGTCCCCGACCACGAGGACGCCTGCCCCGACCAGCCCGGCGCGCCCCACCCCGATCCCATGAAGAACGGCTGCCCGAGCCTGGTCGAGGTTAAGGGAAGCCAGCTCGTCATCGTGAAGCCGGTGTTCTTCGCGACCGCCAGGGACGTGATCCTCAAGCAGAGCTTCCCCGTGCTCCAGGCGGTGGCCGACGCGCTCAAGGCCCGGCCCGACATCAAGCGGCTGTCGATCGAGGGCCACACCGACTCCCGCGGCAAGGCGGCCATGAACCGGGACCTCTCCGACCGGCGCGCCAGGAGCGTCATGCGGTGGTTGATCCAGAACGGCATCGCCGCCGAGCGCCTGACCGCCAAGGGCTTCGGTCCCGACCGCCCCATCGCCGACAACAAGACCGAGAAGGGGCGGGCGCAGAACCGCCGCGTCGAGTTCCTGATCGTCGACCCACCGTCCGCGCCGCAGTAGCGCGGCGACCGCGCCCCACCTGCCCCCGGCGTCAGCCCCGCTGCGCCTTGAGCGCCGCGGCCCCGTTCCTGCAGCCGAGCGCCGGCGGGTGCGCCAGCGTCGCGTCGGCTCTGCCAGACGACGGTCTCCTTCTGGGAGTACCAGGCTTCCTGGAAGGGGCGGTAGGTGCTCTCGACCTGGCTGCGGCGGAGCTTCATGGTCGGAGTCAGGAAGCCGTTCTCCGGCTGCCACGTGTCCTTCACCACGGCCACGAACTGGAGTCGTTCGTGGGGATCGAGGCCGGCGTTGACCTGCTCGACGTGGGCCGACAGCGCCCGCGCCACCTCCTCGCGGTTGCCGTCGCGCAGCGCGGCCGATGTCGGAGAGCATGAGGAGGCCGTGCGGCTGCGGGAAGCCGGCCCCGGTGACGCAGCAGATCTCGACGAAGGGGTGGTTGACGAGCCGGTTCTCCAGCTGTAGATCTGCAGCAGCAGCAGGCGCTGGCGCCTGACGCTGACGACCTTCCCGGCCCCGACGACCCTGGCCGCGCTCGCCGACTGACCTGGGCCTCGCTCCTCACAAGCGCGTGTGGCGGAGGGGATCGACGCCCTGGAAGGCCAGCGGTGCGGCGGCCGCATGAGCGTGCTCGCCGTCATCC
The DNA here is from genome assembly GCA_016218785.1 of Deltaproteobacteria bacterium. GTDB lineage: Bacteria > Myxococcota_A > Polyangia > JACRCY01 > JACRCY01 > JACRCY01. The sequence continues at coordinate 4,844 of JACRCY010000576.1, read as the reverse complement.
TCGACCCCGCGGTGGCCGAGAGGATCGTCCGCTACCTCGGCCTGGGCAACCGGGCCTCGCGCTGCCGCATCCTGGAGCGGTCCGATTGGTAGTCGCGCCGGGCCCCTACGGCGGGCAGATCGAGCCTGCGGTGCAGACCCGGTGCTCCCAGCCGAAGGCGAAGGACGTGCAGCACCTCTGGCCGGCGCCGCAGTGGGCGTCCACGTGGCAGAGCCTCTGGCCCGAGGCGCACGGGGCCGGACGGCAGGCGACCTCCGCGATGGCGCCGGAGGGGCCACAGCACGCGTAGCCCCCGTGGCAGTCCTCGGGACCATCGCACCACGCGACGAGGTCGCAGCCCGCCGGGGACTGGTAGCTGAGCAGGCACTGCATCGTCGCGGCGGAGCCGCGGACGCAGCACTTGGCCACGTCGACGACGCACCAGGCCTGGTCCGGGCCGCCGTGCGCGCACCAGACGAGCTGCGCATCGGGCCCACCGGCGTCGTACGGCCACGGGGCGTCGTACGGGTGCCAGGCGTCGTACTGCCACGGGGCGTCGTACGGGTGCCAGGCGTCGTACGGCCACGGGGCGTCGTACGGCCTGGGCGCGTCCCACGGTCGCGGCGCGTCGTATGGCCACCACGCGTCGTACGGCCACGGGCCGACGTCCTGCGGCGTGAACCCGTCGCGGGGCCCATCGCCGGGATGGCCGCCGTCGTGCGGGTCGCCCGGCACGCTCCGCCCACCGCATCCGGCCAGCAGCGCCACGGTCACCAGGAGCGCGAGTGCCAGCCTCCGCATCGCGGCACCTCCTGCGCGAAACGTACCACGGCGGACCTGGCCTCCACCACGCTGGTCGCGGGCCAGTTGCTCCGCCATGACCTCCTGGTTATACTAGTGGTATGAAAACGGCAATCTCCCTGCCGGACAACGTGTTCGAGGAGGCCGACTCGCTCGCGCGCCGATTGAAGAAGTCGCGCAGTCAGGTCTACCGAGAGGCCCTCCGCGAGTACCTCGCCAGGCACGACCCGGACGCAGTCACCGACGCCATGAACCGCGTGTGCGCTGAAGTAGACACCCGGCCCGATCCGGCGGTGAGCGCGGCCGCGCGCCGCATCCTCGAGCGCAGCGAATGGTAGTCGCGCAGGGCGAAGTGTGGTGGGCCGACCTCCCCGACCCGGCCGGATCCGGGCCCGGGTTCCGCCGCCCCGTCGTGGTGGTTCAGGGCGACGCGCTCAATCGCAGCCGCCTGGCCACGGTCGTGTGCGTACCGCTGACCAGCAACCTCAGATGGGCAGCGGCCCCTGGCAATGTCCTCCTCGATGCTGCGGCGACCGGGCTGCCCAAGGACTCCGTGGCCAACGCGTCGCAGATCGTGACCGTCGACCGAGCCTTCCTGTCTGAGCGCGTCGGTCGGCTGGCGCGCCGGCATATCTTGGCCTGGTGCTGGCCGGTGTCGACGTGGTGCTCGGGCGTTGAACGTGGCGTAGGGCGCCGCGGCCGCATGGCCACCCCGCCCGGCACCCCGTGTGCTAGCCTGTTGCGGGAGGTGCACCGGTGGCGCCTGGGCGATGCAACGCGGCGGACCGTCGGCTACGAGCCCCGCGGGCGGAGGTGGCGACGGCGGCGGAGACGGCGGTGGGAGAAGGCGGCCCGGCGGGGCTCCACCCGCGGGTCGCGCGCCTGAAGGCGCGCCTGCTCGCCGCGCCCTACGAGATCTGCCTGGCGCGGGCCCTGCACTTCACCGCGGCGTACCGCGAGACCGAGGGGCAGGACCCGCACCTGCGCAACGCCCTGGCCCTGCAGCGGACCCTCGAGCGGCAGCGGATCCGCATCGAGCCCGACCAGCACCTCGCGGGCAGCAAGACCGAGAAGCTCCTGGCCGGCCCGCTCTCGGTCGAGCGCGGCGACTTCCTGCGCACGCTCCAGCTCGAGCTGGACGTGCTCCACCTCAAGCAGCGCCCGTTCCGCATCACCGACGAGGAGAAGCGCCGCTTCCGCCAGGAGATCCTGCCCTACTGGAGCGGCCGCACCGTGCGCGACCGCAAGGCCGGCGACTGGCACGAGCACGGCGTCATCGATCGGCACCCCGGGTTGCGCACGCGGCTCCGTCACCTCGTGAACCCGCGCTTCGTCCGCTACCTCGGCTGGGACGGCGTCCGCAAGATGGCGGGCGCCAACCTGAAGGGGCCGCTCTCGCTCGCGCGCCTGCGCACCCTGGGCGCGCTGCAGCTCGAGCTGGCGTGCAACAACCCGACGCCGGCGGTCATGTGCTTCGACGTGCAGGGGCACCTGAGCCTCGGCGTGGACAAGGTGGTGGAGCGCGGCATGGCGGCGATCGTCGCCGACGCGCGGCGGCGGCTCCGGCGCCTCCTGCGCGAGGCGCCCACTGACGAGCGCGCCCGGTGCTTCCTCGAAGCCGTGATCATCAGCCTCGAGGCCGCCATCCATTACGCCGAGCGCTTCGCCGACCTGGCCGCCGAGATGGCCCGCACCGCCGCCGACGCCGAGGAGCGACGCCGGCTCCGGCTCCTCGCGCGTCACTGCCGCCGGGTGCCGCGCCTGAGGCCGCGCACGTTCCACGAGGCCGTGCAGGCCCTGTGGCTCGCCCAGGTCGTGGGCGAGATCCAGTACGGCACCCACGACGTGTTCGCCGTCGGCCGCATCGACCAGTACCTCTACCCCTACTACCGCCGGGACGTGGAGGCCGGACGCCTCACGCCCGCTGCCGCGCGCGCGCTGCTCCAGGAGCTCTTCCTCAAGCTCCAGGCCAACGTGGAGCCCATCCCCGAGGTCGGCATGGAGACCAACGGCGTCCTCGGGAACAGCCAGCACGTGGTCACGATCGGGGGCCTCACCCCCGCGGGACGCGACGCCACCAACGAGCTGTCGTTCCTGATCCTGGACGCCTTCGAGGAGATGAACGGCGCGGTCAACCAGCTCAGCGTCCGCATCCACGACCGCTGCCCCGACGAGTTCCTGCGCCGTACGCTGGCCGTGTTCCGCCGGACCAACGGCATCGCCCTGTACGGCGACGAGGCCATCCTGGTGGCGCTCCGCGCCGACGGGCTGACGCTCGAGGACGCCCGTGACTACTGCATCGTCGGGTGCATCGAGACCTCGGGCCAGTCCGACACCCACGGCTGCGTCGGCGGGCACGAGCTGGTGCTGCCCGCGGTGCTGCTGCTGGCGCTCACCCGCGGCCGGCTCCCGCCGGAGATCATCGGGCAGCAGCCCGGCCTCGACACCGGCGACCCCCTCGAGTGCGCCGCGTTCGCCGCGCTAGCCGCGCTCGTGCGGCGCCAGCTCACGCACCAGGTGGGGGTGCTCGTGGCCGCGGCCGCCGGCAAGGACCGCGCCTACCGCGACCTCCTGCCGGCGCCGTACGTCTCCGCGCTGATGGACGACTGCATCGAGCGGGCGACCGACGCCACCGCGGGCGGGGCGCGCTACGACTTCACCTCCCTCGACGTGCGGGGCCTCGCGACCTTCGTCGACTCGCTGGTGGCGATCCGGCACTTCGTCTACGAGCGGCGCGAGGTGACCCTGCGGCAGCTCATCGACGCCTGCCTCCGCGACTTCGCCGGCCAGGAGGTGCTCCGCCAGCGGCTCATCCACGAGCCACCCAAGTACGGGGTGGGGGACGAGACCGCCGACGCGCTGGCGCTCGAGGTCGTCGACTGGGTCTACCAGGAGGCGTGCCGGCACCGCAACGTCCGCGGCGGTCGCTTCCGGGCCTGCTTCTACTCCTACGGCAACCACGTCATCGACGGCTTCATGCTGGGGGCCACGCCCGACGGCCGGCACCGGGGGGAGCCGATCGCGAACGGCGTCTCGCCCAGCAACCTCGTCGAGCCGACCGGGGGGCCCACGGGCCCGCTGCGCTCGGTCGCCAGGTTCCCGCCCGCCAGGATCTCGTCCGGCGTCGCGCTCAACCAGCGCTTCCACCCGCGCTGGCTGCGGACCGAGCGGGGCCTGGAGGCCTTCACCGCCATGATGCGGACCTACTTCCGGGCCGGCGGCATGCACCTGCAGCCGAACGTCGTCAGCACGGAGACGCTGCGCGACGCCCAGGCGCACCCCGAGCGCTACCGCGACCTGGTCGTCAAGGTGTCGGGGTACTCGGCCTTCTTCACCGACCTCGGGAAGTCGATCCAGGAGGACATCATCGCCCGGGCGGAGTTCGGAACCGACTGATGCCGCCGAACGGCCGGGTCTTCGACATCTCGCGGGGCTGCGTCGACGACGGGCCCGGCCTCCGTACCGTGGTGTTCCTCAAGGGGTGCCGCCTCGGCTGCCCCTGGTGCCACAACCTCGAGGGGCTCGCCTTCGAGCCCGAGGTCGCCTGGGACGAGAGCCGCTGCATCGGCTGCGGCCGCTGCGAGGCGGCGTGTCCGCGGCAATGGCCGTCGCGCGCCGCCTGGCGCGACGGCTGCGAGCGGCGGGCGCGCTGCGTGGCCGCGTGCCCGGCGCGGGCGCGGCGCCTCGTGGGCCGCGACTACCTGCCCGCAGACCTGGTCGCGGAGGCGCTCGACGAGGCAGGCTACCTGCGCGGCACCGGGGGCGGGGTCACCTTCTCGGGAGGCGAGCCCCTGGCCCAGCCCGACTTCCTGCTCGCGTGCGCGCGGGCCCTGCGCGCCGCCGGAATCCACACGGCCGTGGAGACCGCGGGCTTCTGGCCGCGCCGACTCCTCCCCGCGCTCGAGTCTCTCGACCTGGTGCTGTTCGACCTCAAGCACGTGGACCGCCGCAGGTTCCGCGCCGGGCTCGGCAAGGGGCCGGGGCCGATCCTCGAGAACCTCGAGGCGCTGCTCGCGTCGGGCCGGCCGCTCGAGGTCCGCCTCACCCTGGTCCCCGGCTTCAAC
>JACRCY010000575.1 GCA_016218785.1 Deltaproteobacteria bacterium | reverse complement strand
GGCGACTCCGCGGCCTGTACGCGCCTCGAGCCGATCGGCCGCGAGGCCGCGGCCCCGGGCCCGGGCCGCCGCCCGGCGGTGGGCCGATAGACCACCCCGACCCGCTCCTGCCCCTGGACCCGGATCGCGAGCCCGGGGTCGATCGTGATCAGGCGGGCGAAGCGCGTGGCGGCGCGGTTGGGCTGGGCGCGCAGCCACTCGAGGTCGACCACGTCGCCGCGGGCCGGCTCGATCATCAGGTAGAAGAGCGAGCCGGCCACGACGTTGTGGAAGAAGTGCGTCCCCTGCGAGGGCTGCGCCCGCAGCGAGGGCGCGGTCAGCTCGGCGATGAGCCGCGCGCCGTCCACCTGCGCGTAGCTCACCGGGATGCCGACCGCGGCGTTGCAGGTGCCCCAGCGGCCCGGCCCCAGCAGGGCGTAGGGCTCCCGGCCTGCGGCCAGGCGCTCGTTGAGCTCGCCCACCTCGGCGGCCATCTGCGGGCTGCGGTCGAGGCGGAACTCCTCCGGATCGACGAAGACCACGTGGCGCAGCCCGTCCACGGCGCCGTGCCCCATGGCCATGGAGGTGCGGAGGACGACCTGCGCGGCGCGCAGGTCGGGGATCGTCACGGCCTGCGACAGTTCGAGGCTGGCCATGGGGCGCGCCTGGAGCAGGTAGAACTGTCCACGGCGGCTGTTCGCCCCGTGGCCGAAGCGGAAGGCGAACTCGATCTCCACCGCCGAGCCGAAGCCGTCGCTGACCAGCGCCACCACGCGGGAGAGGACCCGGGGGAGCGGGAAGAGCGACTCCCGCAGGAACCGGTCGAAGGTGACGACGCGCGGCCCGTCGGCGAGCATCCCCTCGTAGAGGACCCCCGACTCGAGGTCGACGGTGGCGGCCACGTCGCGCAGGGTCCCGTGCTCGTCGCCCGTCTCGATGGGGAGGGTGGTCAGCGTGTCGCCGTCGGCGCCCGTCAGCTCGCGGCCGGCCGTGTCCAGGTCCACGGCGTCGAACGCCTGCTGCGACAGGCGCAGCAGGTCCTGGGCGCCGGGACGCTCCGGCCGCAGCGTCGGGAAGCGCGGGCAGAACCGCATCCCGTCGAGGCCGGCCACCACGCGCCGCCCCAGGCCGACGACGATGATCGCCACGCCGTGCTCGGGCCGCATCGCCGCCACCGGGAAGAAGTTCACCGACTGGGCGACCCCCGAGAGGAGGGGGTAGTGGAAGCGGCCGTAGGTGTGCCCCACCACCGCCTCGAGCGCGACCGCCATCTTCTCGTCCTCGCGCGGCACGCCGTGCGCGCGGAGGTAGTGGCTGACGGTGCGGTAGAGGGCGCTCGCGAAGACCAGCTTCACCGCCTGCAGCAACTGGCGGTGCCGCCCCGGCTCGCGGTTGGGGAGGAAGATCGTCTGGAACATGCCGGCTGCGGGGTGCCGGTACGCGTCCTCCGACGCCGAGGAGGAGCGGACCGCGAGGGGCTCGCGGTGGGTCTCCAGGTAGTCGGCCAGCGTCTCCTCGACCTCGCCGTCGAAGCTGCCGCGGAGGAAGCGGCGCCGGATCTCGTCATCGTCGTCGAGGTCGAGGCACGCCTCCAGGTGGTTGCGCTGCACGAAGCGGTCGAAGATGCCGGTGGAGAGGACCCAGGTCTCGGGGACCAGGATCTCATGGGGCGCGAACTCGCGCAGCAGGCCGCCCCCCTCGATCAGGCGGTGCAGGAAGGGCAGGGAGCGGGCCTTGCCGCCGATCTCGCCCTCGGCGACCTTCGTGATCGGCCCGTTCTGGACGATGGGGAGCATGGGCCCTGACGGTGTCGCGGAAGCCTACCCGGGCCCGGGCGGCCGCGCAAGCGAGCGCCCCGGGCGGGACGATCCGGGCCGCGCTACAATGGCCTCCGCGTAATGGCCGGCCGGCTCCAGCGCCAGCGGATCCGCAACATCCTGCTCGCCGGGGCGCCCTACGACGCCTACCTCATGGAGGAGGCGGGGTTCCGGCGCCGTGACCAGACGCAGCCGCCCGAGGCGCCGGCGTTCGAGCTGGTGCGGACCGTCGACGAGGCGGTCAACGCCGCCACGGCCGGCGGCTTCGACCTGCTCGTGATCGGGGGGCAGCTCAAGGGCCTCTCCGCCTTCGAGGTGCGCAGCCGCGTGCGCGCCGCGGTCCCCACCATCCCGATCGTCATCATCACCAGCGACAACCAGGCGCGCGGCGAGGTGGGCGATCCGGACAAGGCGCCCGATCCGACCGGCCTCTTCGTCTGGTACGGGGCCCCTTCGGTCCTGCGCACCCTGGTCCGGCTGCAGGAGGACGAGCGCAACTCGCGCGTGGTGCTCGGCTCGGCCGAGGGGCTGGCGCTGCTCATCGTCGAGGACGAGCCCAACTTCTACAGCCACTACCTGCCCGCGGTCTACGAGCGGATCCTCGCCACCACGGTCGATCTCCTGCCCCGCGCCGCGCGGCCGCGGTCGCCGTGGATCGACCCGCCCGCGCGGCCGCTCGTCCTCTTGCGGCACACCTTCGAGGAGGCCTTCAAGGTCATCGCGCGCTACCCGCGGCAGCTGCTGGTCCTCGTCACCGACATCGAGTACCCCATCGGCGGGGTGCTGCGCGGGGACGCGGGTCTCAGGCTCCTCTACCGCGCGCGTGCGCTCCAGGCCCACATGCCGGTGGTGGTGCAGTCGCACCTGCCGGAGCACGGCGCGGCCGCCCTGGAGGCGGGGGCGCACTTCCTGCTGAAGAGCTCCAACCACCTCCTCTCGGAGCTGGGCGCCTTCCTCAACGACTTCTGCGGGTTCGGGCCGTTCGTCTTCCGCTGGCCGGCGGGCGCGGAGTTCGGCCGCGCGCACACCCTGGGCGAGCTGCGTGACCTCGTCGCCCGCGTGCCCGACGTGGTCTTCGAGCACCACGGCCTCCACAACGATTTCTCGAGCTGGCTCGCGGTCCACGGGTTCGCCGACCTCGCGCAACAGGTGCGCGAGATGCAGATCACCGAGACCGACGTGCGGACGCAGACGATCCAGCTCCTCGACAACGCGCTGATCGTCGAGTCGCGGTAGGGAGCCGGGGCCGGCGCGGGCCCGCGGCCGGCTCAGGCGCGCGGCGGGAAGAGCCGGGCCAGCGCGTCCAGCACCCGGGAGTTCTGCTCGTCCGTGCCGACGGTGATCCGCACGAGGTCGTCGCCGGCGCCGCTGAAGCTGGTGCAGTCGCGCACGATGACGCCCTCCGCCGCGAGCGCCGCGCAGACCTCGGCGGCGCTGCGGGGCGCGGTGCGGACGGCGACGAAGTTCGCCGCGCTCGGGCAGGTGCGCAGGCCCAGGCGGGGCAGCTCGCGCGCGTAGCGGTCGCGGCCCGTCCGCACCATGGCCAGGGTGCGCGCGAGGTGCTCGTCGTCGTCGAGGGCGGCCAGGGCCGCCGACGTGGCCGCCCGGCTCACCACGAAGGGGGTGGCCGCCTTCAGGTAGGCCGGCGCCAGCCAGTCGGGGAGCGCCGCGTAGCCGATGCGGAGGCCCGCCAGCCCCCACGCCTTGGAGAAGGTCCGGCCGACCACGACGTGGCGCCGGCGGCCGGCCTCGGCCATGAAGGTCCGGTCGGCGAAGTCGGCGTAGGCCTCGTCGAGGAAGAGGAGGCAGTCGGTGCCCCGGGCGAGCGCCTCGACCTCGGCGCGGGTGAGGGTGTCGCCGGACGGGTTGTTGGGCGTGCAGAGGTAGATGATGCGCGTGGACGGCCGGACCGCGCCCAGCACCGCGTGGACGTCGACGCGCAGGTCGCGCTTCCGGCGCGGGACGAAGATCGGCTCGGCCCCGGCCAGGCGCGCCGACAGCTCGTACCAGCTGAAGGTGGGGGGACAGACGATCACCGTGTCCCCGGGCTGGAGCAGCAGGCGGGCGAGCGTGTCGAGCACGTTGTCCATGCCGTTGCCGGCCACGATGCGCGCCGCCCCGAGATCCACGCGGCGCCGCCACCAGCGCTCGAGCCCCTCCCGCAGGTCGCGCGCGGTGGCGTCGGGGTAGAGGTGGAGCTGCGGCCCGGCCGCGGCGAGCGCGGCGAGCGCCCGGGGCGAGGCCCCGAGCGGGTTCTCGTTGCTGCCGAGCTTCACGATGCGGTCGGGCGCGATCCCCCGCTCGGCCGCGACCTCCTCGATCGAGCGCCCGGGCACGTAGGGCTCGAGGCCCGCGATCGCGGGGCGCAGCAGGCGGCGCTCTCGGGGGCCAGGACGGCGGTGCTTCGGCGCGCGCTTCACAGGCGCATTATGAGAGAACCCGTCGAAGGTTGAAAGTTGAACGTTGGATTCCCCGACGGGCTGGGCCGAAGCTGGTTCGACCTTCAACCTTCGACCTTGAACGGCAGGTCCGACCGGACCTAGAATGACCGGCAATACGGCGCCGGGGGCAGCCGTCAAACCAGCCAAAGGAGCAGGGCGATGAAGCGGGGACTCTGGCATGTCGTTCGGATCGCGGTGGCGGGTGCCTGCCTGCTGCTGGCTAGAGGGTCGGCGGACGCGCAGTCCATCAAGGAGCCCTCGTCGGGGGTGAAGTTCGACGTGAGCAAGTCGGTCCTCGGCCGGCCCGCGACCTGCATCGGCGTGGGCATCCGCAAGGCCTTCGGCCTGGTCAAGGTCTACGCCGCCGGCCTCTACGTCGACGACGCCACCGGCAAGGCGTCGTTCCAGAAGCTGCTCGAGGGCGCCGGCGGCAACCTCGACAGCCTCCGCCACAGCCCGCAGCTCTACAGCTGGCTGATCCAGCAGGACTTCGGCAAGAGCATGGAGTGGGTCTTCACCCGCGACCTCGAGAAGGGGAAGATGACCAAGGTCATCAAGGAGTCCCTCGAGAGGGAGTTGGGGGACCTCAGCGCGCCCGACCTCAAGGAGCACGCCGACAAGTTCCTCGCGGCGGTGGACGTGCCCTTGAAGAAATGGCAGCGGATGGTGATCGTGCAGCGGCCCGGCTTCGAGCTGGTGGCCGTGCTCGACGGCAAGACCATCGTGTCGGTGACGAACAAGAAGATCGCCCAGGCGAACTGGCGCATCTACCTCGGCAAGCACCCGGTCCAGGGCGACCTCAAGAAGAACCTGGTGGCGAACATCGAGAACCTGAAGTAGCGCCGGCAGGCTGCCTCACTGCGCGCGCTGGGCCCACGGAGGCTGCTCTCCTTCGGGGCCGGCCTCCTCCTGGCCGAGCAGTGGGCCGAGTACGGGGAGCCGGGCCGACCTTGGGCGCGCGGCCGCGGGCGGGCACCGTGAATCGCGCCCTGGGTCCATGCGAACCGCGGGCCGTAGCGACGCCCCGCTCAAGCTCCACCTGGAGAGACGGAACCATGGAGCACGAGACCGAGAGAACCTGTCCTACCTGCGGCGCGAGTCATTCGGAGATCCGCGTCGACGGGCATCGGCGCCTGCCCGACGGGCGCCTCTGTCCCGAGGGCTGCAACTGCATTCCGCAGCACTTCAACCTGGAGGAGCACCGGGCAGGCTTCGGGGACGAGGATACCCTCCGTGATTAGTCCTGCCGGCGCGCGGTACTCCGGCGGACGGTGTGGGCGCATTCGGGGCGGCGCCGGTCGTCGAACATCAGCCACCACCGCGGGCTCCAGCCCGAGGCGGGCGCAGGCCGGTGCGGCGCGTAGCCGCTGGACCTCCGCGCTGCCGTTGCTGACGACGAGCGGCACGAACCACCGCCACTTCAACCAGCGTCACGCTACCGGCTGACAGGCTTCGTGTCGCCCGGCGATGCTCCGACGAGTCGGGTCGGGGAGGCGCTCAACCGCCAGGCCCGGCACGGCGGCGGGTGGCTGCCCGGAGCTACGGCAGCCGCGGCGGCGACAGGCAGGCCAGGTAGCGCTCCGGGATCTCGTCGAAGCGGAGGCTCCCGCCGCACTGCGGGCAGCGGAAGCGCGGCAGCACGAAGCCCGCGCCCTCGGGCACCAGCGCGGCCGCCTGCAGGAGGCGCGTCTCGTCGCGGTCGCACCCGTCGCAGTGGTAGGGCGCCATGAAGGAGACCATCCGCCCGCGGCCGAGGAAGCCGACCAGGAAGCACGCCTGCGTGGTGAACGCGGTCGAGCAGCGCGAGAAGGTGTACTCGTGCTGCTCGGCGATGGTCTCGAGGAGCGCGGCCCAGCGTCGTGCGCCGTGCGAGTTGACGTGGCGCACGCCGGCCGCGTCGAAGTCCACGCGCGGCCCGAGCCGCTGCGCGAGCGGCTGGAGGTCGGTCGTCTCCACGAAGTCGCCCTCGAGGTACACCCGGACGAGCCCCTCCTCTTCCACCAGGTCCCACAGCACCAGCGCCTCGAGCTGCCGGCGGGTCTCCGGCGTCTGGTCGATGAACGTGAGCCCGAGCTCACGGCCGCCCTCACGCTGCCACACGACCCGGGCGTCGACCGCCATGAACTGCTGGTGGTCCTCCCGCCTGAGCCGCACCCGGACCCAGTCGACCGAGCCCAGCGGCGTGTCGAGCCGCACCTTGGCCCCGTTGAGCGAGAGGTTCTCCGTCTGTCCCTGGAACACGCGCGCGCCGGCCTCGACCCATGCCAGCAGCTCGACGGGCACGCGGTGATGGCGGCGGCGTGGCAGCTCGAGCAGGTCTTCCACGTGGGTGCAGAGCTCCGGGCCGCCCGAGGGCAGGACGACGAAATCGTCGCAGCCGGCCGCGGCCATCTGCTCCAGCAGGGACCGACTGGCGGCCCCGGTCACGACCAGCATGACGCGGCAGGCGGCGAGCTCCTCATGCCGCCGCAGCTCCCGGCACACCTCCAGGCCGTCAAGGTCCGGCGTGTCGGCGACGAGGATGAGGAGCGCCGACGCGCGTCGGCGGACGGCGTCGAGCGCCGCGCGCGCGGAGGTGACGACCTCGTGCGTGAGCGCCGCCCGCGCCAGAGCTCCCGCGGTCAGGTGCCCCACGATGTCGGGGTTGCCCCCGGTGACGATGTGCTGCATGCCCCATCTCCCTTCGCCACCCCCGCCGATCGATCCCTTGCCCGCGACGCGGGCGCGGGCTACGCCGCCTACGCGCCGCCCCCGGCGCGCAGGAACGCGAAGTAGCGCTCGGGGATGTCGTCGAAGCTGAGGCTGGCGCCGCACTTCGCGCAGCGGAAGCGCGGCGCCGCAAACGTGCCGCCCTCGGGCACCAGTCCGGCCGTCTGCAGCAGCCGCGCCTCGTCGCGGTCGCAGCTGTCGCAGTGGTAGGGCGCCATGAACGACAGCACCCGGCCGCGGCCGATGAACTCGGAGAGCAGGCCGGCCTGGGTGGTGAAGCCCACCGAGCAGCGCGAGAACGTGTAGTCCTCGACCCGTTCGAGGCCACGTACGAAGGCGATGAAGCGGTGCGAGCCCCCGGAGTTGATGTAGCGGACCCCGGCGGCGTCGAAGTCCACGCGGCCGGACAGCCGCCGCCACAGCGCCGAGAAGTCGGTGCTCTCGTTGAAGTCCCCGTCGAGGTAAACCCGCAGGAGGTCGTCCTCCGCGACGACCTCCCACTGCGCCATGGACTCGAGCTGCGCGCGGGCGTCCGGCGTCAGGTCGCGGAACTCGAGGCCCACGAGCGAGCCGTCGTCGCCTCGCCACACCACCCGCGCGTCGAGGACCGCCGCCCGGCCCGCGCCCGGCGGCGTGAGGCGCACGCGCACCGATTCGACCGGCGCGAGCGGGCCGTCGAGCTTGACCTTCAGGCCGTGGAGCGAGAGGTTGTCGACGAGCCCCTGGCGCACCTCGGTGCCGCCCTCGACGCGGGCCAGGAGCTGCACGGTCACCCGCCGGCTGCGGCGCCGCGGCACGCCCAGCAGGTCCGCCAGGTGGGCGAAGAGCTCCTCGGTGATGGCCGGCATCATGAGGACGTCGTCGCACCCGCACTCGCCGAGGCGGTCGAGGACGGTCCGCGTCAGGATGCCGCTCACCACCAGCATCACCCGGCAGGACGCGAGCGCGGGGTCGGCCTTGATCCTCCGGCAGACCTCGTAGCCGTCGAGGTCGGGCATGGCGAGGTCGAGGATGGCGACGCGGGGCCTCAGGCGCTGCGCCATCTGCAGTGCCTCGCGGCCCGTCCCGGCGAGGTGCCGCTCGAGCCCGAGCCGGGCCGCCGCGCGCGAGCCGAGCAGTCTCAGCACCTCCGAGTTGCTCGCGGTGAGCACGTGCGCCATTCCCGACCTCCGGATGCTGGTTGGTTCATCCATCTGCCACCTGCGGTGATGATACCACCGTGGTCGGCCCGGATGATCCGGATCGCCCGCGCCGACTCGCGTGGGCTGCGTTGCTCAAACGCGCGTGGCGGATCGACGCGCTCGAATGCGCCAAGTGCGGCGGCCGCATGGGTCTCATTGCCGTCATCCTCGATCCGCAAGTGGCCGAGAAGATCGTTCGGCACCTTGGGCTGGGCACCCGTGCGCCCCCCGGCGTGCCGCGCCTGGTGCCCGACCCCGCGGGCACGGACGTGCCGTTCGTCGAGTAGCCACCCCGCCATGCGCCGCTGGCTGCGGTCCGGCGCAGCCCTGCCCGCAGCTCACCGCACCGTCGCTGCGCGACCCGTTCCACGCCCCCCAAGTTGACCGATCACCCGTTGTCAGACGCCACTCGAGCGGCGGCGCTACTCGCGCAGACCCGCGGAAACGCGGTTCAAACCTCCTACGCACGAGGACGACGGCTACCTCTGGTGCGCGGGCGATGTGGCCGATCCGCCGCTCGCCGTCGCCGGCGGCGCCTCCTGTCTCGGCGGTCGCACGGCCGGAGGGAGCGGCCGCCGGGGCTGTGCAAAGCCACGGGGGCCGCCAGCGGGGACAGCCTCCCGGGCGCTGATTCCCGATCGGGAGCAAGGACCATGGCGCAGGTTCCCTATTGAGGGTTGCGTGTGCCGCGGTTGCCGTGTCCTCGCCGCATCAAGAACGTCGTCGTTTCAGGGAGTTGTCTGGCAGGAGCAGAATCGAGCGTCCACGGGCACACTCGTTGCAACGACAAACGGGGGGAGTGAGTAGGAGGTGGATCGAATGCACTTCACGAACTTCACACCTCAAGCGATGGGTGCCTTGCGTCAATCGTTGGACGAGGCAGCTCACCTGCGGCCGGAATTCGTGGGCGAGCTGGCTACGAGCGTCCGCGCGCTGCGCGGGCGGTTCGCCCACGACCACAAGGAGATGGCGAACGAGATCCGCGCCACGAGCGAGGCCTTCCGCGGTCGGCCGACGGCGCGGCGCACGGACACTTGAACTTCCACAGGATGGTCGGATGACGCAAGAACTCTCACGAACCGAAATCCGATGCAGTTTCTGCAAGGGCCGCGGAGTCGATCCGTACGGCATCATGTCCGAGCTCTCGCGCTGCTGCGTCTGCGGCGGTCGCGGTAGAGTCGTGGTTCACGTGCCCTACGGCATCTGTGCTCACTGTTCCGGAACTGGGAGCATCAAGACGCTGACCTGCACGTCATGTCGTGGAACCGGCGTTCTGCCTGAGCGCTCCGACGAGAGGAGCGAGGCTTGTCCAAGCTGTCGAGGTTCAGGTGACGATGGCTCCGCTCCTGCGATGGCGTGCCTTCGTTGTCGAGGTCGAGGTCGCGTCGCAGCCTCACATTCCAGCGTCCATGAGCCAGCCCGGCAGCTAGCAGAAGGAAGGGCACCATGATTCGGCGCCTCAATCATGTTCGGACCCACCGTCACGTTCGTGGCTTCCGCTCGGTAGCTCACTCTACGGGCGCACCGTCTGCGTCCGTGTACCCGAAATGGGAAGCCTTGCGAATGACGCGTGCGGAGGATACGCGCTGCATGTGCCTCGAGCGCCTTGACGAGCGTGGTTCGGACTGTCGAGCTGACCCGGCATGGGGTCTGTTTGAAGGGTGACCGAACACCAGCGTGTCTCCAAGATCCGGTCAACTGGTTCATCCATCTACCACCTACGGTGATGATACCACCGTGGTCGGCCCGGATGATCCCGCTCGCCCGCGCCGACTCGCGTGGGCTGCGTTGCTCAAACGCGCGTGGCGGATCGACGCGTTCGAATGCGCCAAGTGCGGCGGCCGCATGGGTCTCATTGCCGTCATCCTCGATCCGCAAGTGGCCGAGAAGATCGTTCAGCACCTTGGGCTGGGCACCCGTGCGCCCCCCGGCGTGCCGCGCCTGGTGCCCGACCCCGCGGGCACGGACGTGCCGCTCGTCGAGTAGCCACCCCCGCCCTGCGCCGCTGGCTGCGGTCCGGCGCAGCCCTGCCCGCAGCTCACGGCACCGTCGCTGCGCGACCCGTTCCACGCCCCCCAAGTTGACCGATCACCCGTTGTCAGACGCC
The DNA here is from genome assembly GCA_016218785.1 of Deltaproteobacteria bacterium. GTDB lineage: Bacteria > Myxococcota_A > Polyangia > JACRCY01 > JACRCY01 > JACRCY01. The sequence goes on along the minus strand of JACRCY010000575.1, from coordinate 9,492 downwards.
ACTCGAGCGGCGGCGCTACTCGCGCAGACCCGCGGAAACGCGGTTCAACCCTCCCACGCACTTCGTCGACGAGCGCGACCTCAAGCACCGGGCCCGCGTGTGCGTGGTGGGGGACGAGGTGTGGCAGGAGCTCCTCGGCGCGCCCGAGAGCCTGCACGGCGTGTCGCTGCGCGTCTCGGGCGTCCGCTGGGAGGTGGTGGGCGTGCTCAAGCGCAAGCCGCCGCTCAACGCCGGGCCCGGCATCTGGATGTGGGACCGCCGCATCCTGGTCTCGTCGACCACGTTCGAGGGCGCCATTCGGCACTCGCGCAAGGTGGACGTCCTCTACGTGCGCCTGCTCCCCTCCTCCGGCAGCATCATCGCGCGGGTGAAGGAGACGACCGCGCTCGTCAAGCAGTCCCTGATCCGGCGCCACCACGGCGTCGAGAACGTCCGCGTCGCGGACGAGAAGGGGGAGAAGCAGCAGCAGCTCATCTTCCTCGTCGTCAACGTGCGCATGCTCTGCACCGCGGCGCTCTCGCTCTTCGTCGGCGGCATCAACATCATGAACATCATGCTGGTGACCGTGGCGGAGCGCACCCGCGAGATCGGCATCCGGCGGGCCCTCGGCGCCACGCCCGGCAGCATCCTGCGGCAGTTCCTGCTCGAGTCGGCCATCATCGCCGGCGTGGGGGGCCTCTGCGGCGTGCTCGGCGGCATGGCCCTCGTCTTCCTGCTCGCCAAGCTGCTCGCCGCGCTGCTCGGGAGCTGGACCGCCCACTACCAGCCGTGGGCCATCGCCGTCGGGCTCGCCTCGAGCACCATCACGGGCATCGTCTCCGGCCTCTACCCCGCCTGGCGCGCCGCCCGCCTCGCCCCCGTGGACGCGCTCAGGTACGAGTAGGAGGCCCGCGGCCACGCCGCCCGCGGCCACGCCGCCCGCGTGACCGCACCGCCCCCGGAGGGAAGCAGCGCTACGGTTTCGATTGGCCGACCGCGGAGAGCCACTTCACCAACGCGTCCACGATCCGGCCGAAGGTCGGTACTTCAACCCGCACCCTGGTCCGGATCGCCGGATCCTCCGCAGCGGCGGCCTTGTGCAGGATGTGGTCGCGCGCGATCGGTGTGGGCTTGGACGTACGGCGGTGGCTCGTGAAGTGCGAGGGCGCACGCACGAACCACCTCCTCGATCGTGCTCTTCAACAGCACGATGCCCACTTGCGCCTTCGCCTGCCGCCGAATGGCAGCGAGCACCTCGGGTACACACGCGTCGTTCAGCAGGCCGTAGCACGTGCGCACCTGGTCGTCGTCAAAGACCGCGTAGACTGGCCCACTCTGGCTGAGGAGGTCGGCGTCTTGCTCCAGCGTCGCCTTCAGCCTGGTGTTCCCCTTCGCCGGGATACCCTTGATCAGTTCCCGCAGCTCCCACCGTCCCAGGCCGGTCGCGTCCGCCACACAGGCAAGCACGAGCACATGCGGCCCGAAGTTCCTCTCGTGGGCGGCGCGTTGATCCTCGTAGAGCACCGTGGCGAAGGTCACTTCGTACCTGCCAGCGGAGCGCCAAACACGTGGGGCTCGTACCCTTCGGCGCGAATCGCCCCGAGGCCGCGGTATCTCTCAAGCCACTGTGCAAGCATGGCCCGGTCGGGGCGTCTGAGCCGAGCGCCATGCTGCTCGTCGAGGTCGCACAGCACCACAGTCGACCCGGGTTCTGCCACCGCGTCGAGGAGCCGGTCCGAGTGCGTCGCCACGATCACCGGACAGTCTCGGGCCAGCTCCTCCAACAGCCACACCACACGCACCAAGAGCTCGGGATGCAAGTGGGACTCGGGCTCATCGAACGCCAGCACGCTCTGACCGCCGCCAAGCTCGGCAAGTACCACGAACGCCAGGTAGGCGAGTTGACCCTCCGAGAGCGCGCTCCCGAGTATCGGCGACGGCACGCCGCGGAAGGAGACTCCGAACTCGACCTTCCCCCGATCTGCGGTCAGGATGGGGAGGTCAGTGACGTCCGTACCCAGCCCCGCCCGGACGCGCTCGAGCGTGCGCTCCCACGCGGCCCGCGGTTGCTCGGCCTTGAGCTTCAGTAGGCAAGGGACGAGGTTGTCGCCCAGCCGCGCCAGACCCTCCACTCGGTTCAGTGGAGCGGCCGCGCGCAGAGGTGTCTGCTCGTGGCGCTCGGCTGCCACCCAGGATGTTCGAACGTCGAACGGTGGATGCACGGCAGCGCGCGCCAACGCGTCGACGGTGCGTGAGATCGCAGGCTGGGCGAGCGGCTCGAACACGACGGCCGTCAGCGCGAGGTTCGTGGGCGGGAGGTTGACCGGCTGCAGCGCTTTCTGCCGCGTGTCGAACACGCGACACGACGAGCGGTCGCGCAGGATGGCATGCAGGGGCTCAGGCGCCGCGAGATCGACGAACACGTCAAGCTGCTCCCGAGCCACGACGGTGTTGCTCCCCTCCCGCGCAAGCGACAGCCGGTAGTCCATTGACGGCCCGCCGCCCTCGATCTTGACCCCGAGACTCAGATCCTGGGCGCCCGCCCGAAGCAGCGAATCCAAGCCCCCGTGAAAGGCGCCGAGTTGGTCACTCACGAAGCTGCCCGGGCGCGCCGCCTTGTGGAGCAGCTCCAGTGCCTCCAACAGACTGCTCTTGCCTGCCCCGTTGTCGCCTATCAAGACCGTGAGGCCGTGCAGCGGCAGGGAAACATCTGCCAACACGCGCAGGCCCTGCACCCGAAGTTCAGTGACTCGGTCGCCGCCCATGTGAAGTCCCTCGCCAGGGAGCCTACCACGGGCCAGAACCGATTGCTCTCTCGCGGAGCCAGCGACGCTCCCGTGGCAGCTGTCGCGGCAGTGCTCCACGCGCGCTGACGATCCACGATTCGGAAGCCGCCCGTCCGCGCCGACTCGTAGTTCGCTGCGAGGCGCGTCGCCGTCACCACTCCCTGACCCACTCGACCAGCCCATCCGCGGCGGCAGTGTCCCGGGCCCATGCGCATCTGCGGGGCCCCTTCCGCCGGCCGACCGGCTTTCGCGGTGTGGGCCGCCGGGGGTATGCTGTCACCGACGTCAATCGTCAGGTGGAGGTCGCGATGCGTGCGCCAGTGTGGCTGACGACGTGCCTTGTGCTCCTCTCCGGCTGCGGACCCACCACCACGGGAGGGGACCTGACAGACGGCGGGGCGGCGGACGACGCATCGGTCGACGGCGTCGCGCCACCCACCGGCGCCCGCCTCCACGGCCAGGTATGGGGTCCCGGCCACCAGTTCCCGGTCGCCGGCGCGCTCGTGGCGGCCTACCGCGCGCGGCCCGACGACATCCCGGAGACCATCTACTGCGAGGAGTGCGTCGAGCTGCCGCCGGACGTCGCCCGCACGACCTCGGGCCCCGACGGCTCGTTCCAGCTCGAGGTGCTGCCGGGCCAGATCTACTTCCTCGCGGTCCAGAAGGGGCAGTTCCGTCGCGTCCGCGAGTACGCCGCCCCGACGGACGTCGGCGACTACTCCGTCGAGGAGCAGTACACCACGCTCCCGAGCCGCAAGGACCAGACCGCGGGCGACATGATCCCCAACATCGCGCTCGTCTTCGGTGACTACGACGCCATCCAGGACCTGCTCGCCAAGGTCGGCATCGGCCAGGACGACGGCGCCTACGGCCTGCAGTGGGGCAGCGAGGCCGGCGTCTTCGATGTCTACGACAACTCCATGCCGGGGTCGGGCGTCGAGCACCACGGCGAGCCGCTCGCCAGCCTCCTCGGCAACCCGGCGCGCATGGCGGGCTACCACCTCATCCTCTTTGCGTGCTCGTACAACGCGAACTTCGACTTCATGGCCAACGCCACGGCGCAGGCGAACGTGCGCGACTACGTGCGCGGGGGCGGCAAGCTCTACGTGTCGGACTACGCCTACCCGGTGGTGGAGATGCCGTGGCCCGAGTTCATCTGGTTCACCGACGAGCTGCACGGCGGCTGCGTCGAGAACCGCTTCCCCGACGGGTGCAACCACGGCCCCCCGTTCGAGGCACCGAGCCGCTCGCTCGACGGCAATCTGTCCGCGTGGCTCCTGGCGGTGGACTCCTCCGTGAGCGGCACATCCCCCACGGCGACCTTCCGCACCAAGGAGAACTGGGACACCATCGGCTCGGTCGCGGCGGGGTTCGTGGGCGTCGACCCGGTGTCAGGCGCGGACGTCACCCAGGACCCCAAGGTCTGGGTCGAAGGCACGTGGAACTACGCCGCGGAGGACGCGCCGCCCGAGTTCGACCGGAGCACCTATCACCCCTTCACGGTGAGCTGGCCCTTCGGTTGCGGCCGGGTCCTCTACACCACCTACCACACGGTGGGCACCACGACCGGGGCGCGGCATCCCGGCTTCCTGACCCAGGAGCTGATCCTCTGGTACCTGGTCATGGAGCTGCAAGTCTGCCAGCACGACGTGCTGCTCTGACGCCCGCCGGCACCCTGCCGGCAGCTCGTCGCTGACCACGACCCAGCGGGCGTCGACACCCAGGCGGGGACGCCGGGCGTGGGCCCGGCGAACCGCGTGCTCGCGCCGCGCCGACAGCTGCGGCGTGCCACTCGCAGCGCACTCCACGGGCGTCGTCTCGAGGTGCTCGTCGGTTCCCGCGGTGGCGGCTGCCGGGCGGCGCTGCCGTGAGCGTGAAGGCGAGGGGGGCGGTTTGCCCCGCGGCCCGGCGCCGGGTAACGTGCCTGGTGGAGGGCGCTCCGCCATGACCCGTCTTGAGATCCGCCTGGTTGCTCTGCTCGTGGTGCTCGCTGCCGGCTCCTGCTCGCCGGCTGCCGATTCGGCCGACGCCGGCGCCGACGCGGCCGCGGACGCCGGGGTCGTCGAGATCCCGCCCATCCTCGTCTCCGCCTGGGTCCACATCGATCCGCTGCCGCCGGCGCCGATGACGCAGGCGGGCTACGGCCGCCACCGGGACGGCATGCTCTGGTACCTCGACCTCGCGCAGCGGACCGGCGCCCGCATCAGCGCCCAGATGACCGGCAACTACGCCGAGGCCGCGGTGCTCCAGGGCCACGAGACCGACTTCGCCGACTTCATGCCGGGCAAGTCACACCACCTCGGGTCGCACACGCACGCCTGGGTCCACGGCGGCTCCGCGTACTCCTGGACCGAGCTGCCGGAGGCCGAACGGTCGGACCCGGCCAGCGTGCTTCGGGTCTTCAACGACAACATCGGCTTCGTGAACCGCATCTTCGCCGGGAATGGCTGCACCGCCGCCGACAACTGGTTCTTCCATGGCAGCCATGCGACCTATCCCGGGATGGACGGGCCGATTCTGCTCAACGACCAGACGGTCGCCACCACCTACACCAACGTGTACCGGACCTGCGGCGCCGACCGGTCGATGCCGGCGGCCTTCCGCGGCGGCTGCTTCGACGGCTCGGGCCAAGGCGCGGCCGACCCGCACGGCCGGTTCGTCAAGATCTCGGAGGTGGGCGGCCTCATCGGCTTGGACCAGATCCACGGTCCGGAGGGCATGGTCTACGGCACCGTCCCCTATGAGCGGCGCGACTTCATCCGCGTCGTGCTCGAGTGGCGGGAGGCGGCCCGGCGCAACCCCCAAGCGCCGCCGCTCCACTTCAACTACATGGTCCACCCGACGGATATCGAGTCGACGGCCCGCCTCGGGACGGACGGGCGCCCCATCCGCACGTCCATCGAGGAGCTCATCACGTGGCTCAACCAGGAGTACGTCGGCAGGCGAGACCCGGCGGGTCGGCTCATCGCCACCTGGGGAACCGTCCCGGACATCGAGCAGCGCTTCCTCGCCTGGGAGGCGTCCTGGCCAGAGGAGCGCGCGCGTCTCGCCGACGCGGTCAACCAGAGGACCTACGGCCGCCTGCTGCCCGGCCTCTGGACGGCGCTCGACGGCGCCTACCATGATCGGGCGCTGTCACTCGCCGGGGTCGTGGCGCATCGCTTCGTCGCCCGAGCCACGGGCACGGTCTGGGTCCTGCTGTACAGCGAGAGCGGGACGGTGAGTGTCCCCGCGGGGGGCGACCTGCCCAGCGACCGCGACCTGATGGCCGGCGACGGGTCGGTGACCGAGGCGAGCGGGCCCACGGTCTCGGTCGGCGAGCCGCCGGTCCTGGTCGCCCCCCGGGGCGGATTCTCGTCCTAGCTGATTCCCGGGGCGGCGCCCCGCCTGGCGCACCACTTCATTCGACCTACCGACCGGCCGAGACGCTGGCGCCGACCGTACAGGCCACCGGCGAGTAGCGGCCGCGGCGCGGCGCCGGGGGCGCGCGCCGATCGCCGCGCGACCGGGCAGGGGGTCAGCGCGGTCGCGCGCGCAGGAAGACCTTGACCACCTCGCCGAGGACGAGCATCGCGGCCGAGAGCGCCACCACGACCCCGACGTCGCGGCCCGAGAGGTTCGTGGTCTTGAAGACCGGGTGGAGGGCAGGGACGTAGACGGCCAGCGCCTGCAGCCCGAGCCCGACGAGGATGGCGCCCCAGAGCGGGCGGTTGGTGAAGAAGCCGAGCTTGAAGATCGACGCCGAGGCGCTGCGGCAGTTGAAGGCGTGGAACATCGGCGCGATGGCGAGCACGGAGAAGGCGAGGGTGCGGGCGCGCGCGAGCGCGGCGGGGTCGGTGGCCTTGGGGCCGCCGGCCCAGGCGAAGACCCACAACGAGGCGGCCGCCATGATGGCGCCGACGATCGCCAGCGAGATCCACGAGGCGGGCGGCATGAGCCGGGCGCCCGGCGCCCGCGGGGCGGCGGCCATCGGCTCGGGGTCACGGGGGTCGACGCCGAGGGCGAGGGCGGGGAGGCCGTTGGTGATGAGGTTGATCCACAGGATCTGGATGGGCGTCAGCGGCGCGTTCCAGGCGAACAGCGAGGCCGCGAGCACCATGAGCACGATGCCGGCGTTCGAGGAGAGAAGGAAGTAGATGAACTTGCGGATGTTGGCGTAGATCGCCCGCCCCTCCTCGACGGCGGCGATGATGGTCGCGTAGTTGTCGTCGGCGAGGACGAGGTCGGCGGCCTCCTTGGTGACCTCGGTGCCGGCGCGGCCCATGGCCACGCCGATGTGGGCCGCCTTGACCGCCGGGGCGTCGTTGACGCCGTCGCCGGTCATGGCGCACACGATGCCGCGCGCCTTGAGGGCGTCGACGATGCGCAGCTTGTGCGCGGCGGTGGCCCGGGCCACCACGCGGATGCGCTGGGTCATGGCCTCGAGGCGCTGCTGGTCGAGGTTGTCGACGTCCGCGCCGGTGATGGCGACATCGCCCTCGGCCCACAGGCCCACCTCGCGCGCCACGGCCCGCGCCGTGGCCGGGTGGTCGCCGGTGATCATCACCGTGCGGATGCCGGCTTGCGACGCCTGCGCGACGGCCGCCGCGATCTCGGGGCGGGGCGGGTCGACGATGCCCACGAGCCCGACGAACGAGAGGCCCTGCTCCCAGCCGGCGAGCTCGCCCTCGGCAGGCGGGGTCCGGCGAACGGCGAGGGCGAGGACCCGCATCGCGTCCTGCCCCCAGGCGGCCGCGGCGGCGCCGATGCGCTGCCGGTCCTCGTCGGTCAACGGGCGCGAGGCGCCGTGCTCCTCGATGTGGGTCGAGCGGCCGAGCACGACCTCGGGCGCGCCGCGCGCGTAGGCGACCTGCCGGCCGTCCTCGTCGACCACGACCGTCGCCAGGCGCCGCGCGGAGGAGAACGCGACCTCGCCCGTGACGGTAGGCTGGCGGCCGAGCCGCTTCCCCTTCCAGCCGAGGACGAGGAGGGCGGCGTCGGTCGGGTCGCCGCTGGCGTCCAGCCGGCCGGGCTCGTCGGCTCGTGGCGTGACGCGTGCCCCGCTGGCGTGGCTGGCGGCGTGGACGACGAGGGCGAGATCGGCCTCGGCCCCGCTGGCGTCGCCGGGGGTGATCGCGCCGGCCGCGTCGCGGCCGCCGCCGCCGACCTCCCAGGTCGCGCCGCCCGCCCAGAGGCGCCGGACGGTCATGGCGTTCTGGGTCAGGGTGCCGGTCTTGTCGGTGCAGACGATCTGCGCGCAGCCGAGCGTCTCGACGGCCGGCAGCTTGCGCACCAGCGCGTTGCGCCGCGCCATCCGCTGCGTGCCGAGGGCGAGGACGATGGTCGTGATGGCCGGCAGCCCCTCGGGGATGGCCGCGACCGCGAGCGACACGGCCACCAGGAACATCTCGCGCGGGCGCTGGCCGGCGGCGAGCCAGCCGGCGATGAAGACGATCGCGGACACGGCGATGCAGCCGATGACGATGTCCTTGCCGAAGCGCTCCAGCTGCCTCTGCAGCGGGGTGGGCTCCTCCTCGACCTTGGCGAGCATGCCCGCGATCGAGCCGAGCTCGGTGTGCATGCCGGTGCTGACCACGACGCCGCGGGCGCGACCCCGCGTGACCCGCGTCCCCATGAAGGCCATGGAGGCGCGGTCGGCCAGGGCGGCGCCGGGCTCGAGCGCGGCCATGGGGTCCTTGCTCACCGGGACCGACTCCCCCGTGAGCGCCGCCTCCTCGATCTCCAGGTCGGCCGCCGACACCAGGCGGAGGTCGGCCGAGACCTTGTCCCCCTCGTCGAGCATCACGATGTCGCCGGGCACGAGCGCCTGGGCCGGGACCAGGGCGGTCTGCCCGCCGCGGAGCACGCGGGCCACCGGGGAGGTCAGGTCGCGGAGCGCGGCGAGCGCGCGCTCCGCGCGCTGCTCCTGCACGAGGCCGAGGATGGCGTTGAGGACGACGATCAGGAGGATGGCCAGCGAGTCGCCGAAGCGGCCCAGGAACGTGGTGTGAGAGGGGTCCGGGGCGAAGATGGAGAGCCCGGCGGCGATGAGGGCGGCGGCGATCAGGGCGAGGACGGTGAAGTCCGAGACCTGGGCGAGGAGGCGCCGCAGCAGCGTGGGCGGCGGCTCCTCCTCGAGCTTGTTCGGCCCCAGGCGGCCGAGGCGCTTCTCCGCCTCGGCCGGCGTGAGCCCCGCGTCGGTCGACGACGCCCAGTAGGCGACCACGGCCCTCGGGGGCGCCGCGTGGAACGCGCGGCGCTTCGGGTTGCCGGGCATGGGCGGGACCACGCCGCCGAGGTAGGCCGGCATGATCTGGCTCAGGGTCACGGAGCGGGGCGGTTCTTCCGGGCCCTGCGGTCGCTCGGGTTCGGGCATGGCCCCCGATTCATAGCACAACAGGCGCCGCCAGCCAGACTCGGCCCGGGCGCGGCGCGGCGGCGCTGGCTCGCAGCCACGCCACGCTGCTGGACTGCTCGCCGCGGGGCTTCAGCGGACCGGCGGCAGGGCGGTGGACGCACCGAGCGAGACCCAGGCGCGCAAGTACGTGCCGAGCTTCCTGCGCTCCAAGGCCCGCGTCGTGCCGGCGGAGCACCGCGGGCGCCAGGCGCAGCATGCGCATGGCCCGCTCCGAGAGCGTGCCGTCCGGGCTGTTGAACGGCTGGTGGCAGCTCATGAAGGCGAACGAGAACGGGTCGGGGGTCTCGGAGTGGTCCGCGGGCGCGGTCTCGAACGATCCCCCGCAGAGCG
>JACRCY010000574.1 GCA_016218785.1 Deltaproteobacteria bacterium | reverse complement strand
GTGACCGACCGCAAGCGCGACCTCATCGGCGGTGACAAGTCGGTGGGGCTCAAGAACGAGTACTCGCGCGTGAACTCCTTCAACGCCGACGGGAGCCGCCTGCTGGCGCGGGCCACGGAGTCGACCTGGTACGTGTACGACGCGCGCACCTTCAGGCGCCTGCAGCGCCTGCCGTTCGAGGGCGCCGTGGATCCGCGCTGGGACGCGCGCGATCCGAACGTGCTCTGGTACACGCCCGACACCCGGCTGGTCCGCCTCGATCTCCGCGGCGGCAAGACGAAGACGGTCCGCGACTTCGCCCGGGACTTCCCGCAGTGGAAGCCCGAGGTCGTCTTCGGCCGCTGGGAGGGGAGCCCGAGCCTCGACGGCTTCACCTTCGCGTTCATGGTGAAGGACGGGAAACGCGCCCGCGGCCTGATCGTCTACGACCTGCGGGATCAGCCGAAGGACACGGACGGGCGCCCCGGCGAGATCGTCGGCCGCTACGATCTCGACCGCTACAAGCCGATCCGCGGCGACGATCCCGACAGCGTGTCGATGAGCCTCTCGGGCCGCCACGTGTGGGCGCAGTTCGACTACTGCGAGAAGGAGTCGCCCCGCGGCACGTTCGCGAAGCCCTGCGGCGCCATGGTCTACGACCGCGCTCTCGGCAAGGGGCGCGGCGTGGTGCGCGCCATCGGGCACGCCGACCTCGCCCTCGACGCCCGAGGGGCCGACGTGGCCATCTTCCAGGACAACGACCGGGACCAGGTCGCGGTCGTCGACCTGGAGACCGGCGCGGTCACGCCGCTCCACGCGATCGACTTCAGCCAGGGCACGCTCGGCTTCCACTTCTCCGGGCGCGCCGCGGCCCGGCCGGGGTGGGCGGTGGTCTCGGTCTACGACAAGGTCACGAAGACGAAGTTCTGGCTCAGCCACCTCGTCTACGCCCTCGAGCTCAGGGCCGGCGGCCGCATCGTGCCGCTGGCACATCACCACTCGCTGCGAGACGACGAAAAAGGCGAGGCCGACTACTTCGCCGAGCCCCACGCCTCCACCAACCAGGACCTCACGCGGGTGGTCTTCGCGTCGAACTGGCACCGCGTCGGCACGAACACCGTCGACATGTACCTCATCGCGCTCCCGTCCGATTGGACGGCGCGGCTCGCCGCGGGGAAGTAGCGGGACTCTCAGCCGACGCGCGGATCGGGCGGCGGCGGGGGCAGCGGGGGCGGCTCGTCCGCGGCGGGCTCGGGCGCGGCCTCCGGCGCGAGCGCGGGCGCGACCGCGACCGCCGGGACGGGCTTTGCCGCCGGCGCACCAGTGCCCACCGTGATGGGGTTCGTCGGCGCCTCGGCGCTCACCGGGTGCGGCACGGGGGCCGCGGCGCTGACCGGAGGCGCGGCCGGCACCGTCGCGCCGATCCCGGGATCTTCGCTCGGGTCGATGCCGTGCTGGCGCAGCAAGGCCAGGTAGCGGTCCCGCTCCGCCGTCGACTGCAGCAGTCGCTCGCGCATGATGTCGTTGTTGCTCTTGAGCCGCGCGATGTCCTGCAGGTCCTTCTCGCGCTGCGGGTTCTTGGCCGCAGCCGCCAGCTCCTTGAGGAACTGGGCCAGGCCGACCTCCCGCATGGGGGTCGCCGCGTACTTGCCTCCCTCGAGGCGCTCGACGAAGCCGTCGGTGGAGAGGAGCAGGAGGTGCTTGCCGGCCACCGTCTCGGTGACCCCCAGCGCGAGGGCCAGGTCCGTGGAGGAGAACGGCTGATCGGCATCGGCGCGGCGGTGGAGCTCCTCGAAGAGCTCCTGCTTGTCGATCTTGGTGGAGCTCTTGCCGGTGTCGCCTCCCAGCCCGCGTACCGGCTGGCGTCCCGAGCTGCTGCGCTTGATGCTCATGGACCGTCTCCCTTTCGCCGTGACGGCGGCTGCCCTCTGGTAGACGCCGGGGCGGAATCGTAGGCGACGGCCCCGGCACCCGTCAAGGTGAACATGCGGGCCGCGTTCCTTGACAAGTCCCGCCGCACCCTGGTACCGAAAGAGAGGCACGAAGTTCGCCGGAGGAGAGACCGCGATGCGCCAGCGCGACCGAATCACCCCGCCTCGTGAGCCACGGTTGTTCCTCCACCCGCCGGAGGTGCGCACGAGCAGCCGGCGGAGCCTGCTACGCGCATCGACGGCGTTGCTGGTCGGCGGTGGCCTCCTGCTCGCCCCGGCGGCGCAGGCCGCGACGCCCGCGGGGGCGTCGCGCGTGGCCAAGGCGCCCGCGGGCGCGGCCGGGCCTGCGGTCGCGGCCACGTCCGCGGCCGCGCCGATGCGCCTCGCCCAGCACTGCTCGCACGGGTCGCACGGCTCGCACGGCTCGCACGGCTCGCACGGCTCACACGGCTCACACGGCTCGCACGGCTCGCACGGCTCGTGGTGAGCGGCAGGTCGGGGTACCGCTGACCCCTATGCAGCAGCGCAGCCCCGGGGTACCATGAGGGCCATGAGTGGAGGCTCCAGAGCAGCGGGACCCAAAGACCCCGGCTCGGCAGCGGGCGGCGGACCGAACGCCCCTGCCCCGCGTCCGCTCGTCCACCGGCCTCAGTCCACGGCCGGCCGCGTCCTCGAGGCGGTCGCCGCGCCGTTGCGCAACTTCTCCTGCACCCACTACGACGACTGCCTCGACCACGCGGTGCACGCCGGGTGGCCGTCGTGGACGTGCGACGGCTGCGAGGCGTTCGAGGAGGCCCCCTCCGACCGCCTGGCCCACGACGTCGCCGGCCTGCTGCAGATCTGGTCGGAGGCCACCGGCGAGTCCGTCATCGACGGCCCGGGCGGCACCGGCACGCGCCCGCGCCACTCGATCCGCGGCATCCCGAGATAGGCTGTAGGCTCACTTCTTCCGCGTCGCGATCCGGTACAGGAACCAGCCCAGCCCCGCGAAGACCACCAGCGCCACCGGCGTGTCGAGCCACGCGATCGCGTGCTGGTCGAGGTCGCGTAGCGCGAGCTTGGGGGCCACCTTGGTCAGCGTCAGGACGGCGAAGATCACCGCCATGAGCGCGTCGCCGGCGATGAGGCCGCTGGCCGCCAGGATCCCCTGCTCGTTGCCGCGCTCGTACTCCTCCTCGCTGCGGTACTGCCGGCGCACGAGCCAGGCCACGAAGCCGCCGCAGACCAGCGTGGCCGAGGTCGAGACCGGCAGGTAGAGCCCCAGCGCCACGCCCAAGGACGACACCCGCCAGGTGGAGCGCCCGCGCGCGCAGGTGTGGTTCCACACCTCGAGGAGCAGCGACAGGCAGCCGCCCGCGATGAGGAGCGGCCAGGGGAGCTTCCCGCCCATCGCCCCCTCGATGATCGTCTTGATCATCGTCGCCTGGGGCGCGGGCAGCTCCTTCGAGGCGAAGCCCCAGGTGCGGTCGAAGACGACGATGAGCGCGCCGCCGATGAGCGCGGCGAAGATGGTGCCGCCGATCTCCGCGACCTGGATGCGCCAGGGGGTGTTGCCGACGAGCGCGCCGGTCTTGAGATCCTGCGACAGCCCGCCCGCGGTGCACGTGGAGATGCACACGAGGACGCCGACCGAGAGGGCGGCGAGCTGGCCCGAGCCGCCGCGGTAGCCGAGGCCGATGAGGATGGCCGTGGCCACGACCAGCGCCGCGATGGTCATGCCCGAGACCGGCTGGTTGGAGCTCCCGATGAGCCCGACCATGTGGGCCGAGACCGCGGCGAAGATGAAGGCGATCACGGCCGTCACCAGCGTCGCGCCCACGCCCAGGCCGAAGAGCCAGCGGAGCGCGCCGACCGCCACCACCAGCACCACGGCCACGCCGAGCACCGCCGGGAGGGACAGGTCGCGCGCGGTGCGCGGCGTCGCCGCGACCGGGCCGCCGCCGCGGCGCCGCAGGCCCCGCAGCGCCGGGACGAGCGAGGTCCCGATGGCCGGGAGCACGGTGATGGCGCTGACGATGCCGCCCATGACCATGGCGCCGGCGCCCACGTAGCTGAGGTACTCCTTGCCGATCTCCTGCGCCCCGAGGCCGTGGATCGAGGCCGGCAGGCCGACCTTGAGGCCGGTGGCCGTGCCCGCGAGCAGGTCGATGACGGGGATCCCCACGCACCAGCCGAGGAACGCCCCGGCGAAGACCACCAGCGTGATGCGGAAGCCGATGATGTAGCCCACGCCCATCATGACCGGCGTGGCCTCGAGCCCGAACGCCGCCTTGTGGAGGCTCGTGAACTCGTGGAACACGTCCGTCTTCCACAGGCGCAGCCACTGGAAGAGCAGCTTGAGCCCGGCGGCGACGCCGATGCCGATGAAGGCGGCGCGGGCCGACGCGCCGGCGCGCTCGCCGGCGATGACGATCTTGGCGCACGCCGTCCCCTCGGGGAACGGCAGCGTGCGGTGCTCCTCGACGGTGAGGTTGTGCCGGAGCGGCACGGCGAAGAGGATCCCGAGCACCCCGCCGAGCGCCGCCCCGAGGCCGGTGTAGAGGACGATGTGCGTCTGCCCCCGCGCCAGGCCCATCAGCATGAGCGCCGGCACGCTGAAGATCACGCCGTTGAGCACGGCGTCGGCCGAGCCGGTGATCCCCTGGACCACCGTGCACTCGGCGCCGTGGCCCCGCAGGAGCCCGCGGATCACGGCCACGGCCACGATCACGGCCGAGATGCCCGCGGTCACGGTCATCCCGATCTTGAGGCCGCAGTAGACGTTGCCGGCGCCGAACAGGAAGGCGCACAGGAACCCCAGCAGCAAGGCGCGCGGCGTCAGCTCCGGCGGACTCTCGGTGGCGGGGATGTAGGGCTCTGGGCCGAGGCCCCCGCCGGTCTGGTCACTCTGCGGGGCGGGTTCCGTCGTCGGGGCAGCCGTCGTCATTGCCCGGCAGGGTACCTACCGCCTCCACGAGCGTCAACCGTTCTGGAAACCCGCAGATGACAGACCGCCGGTCGGCCGATTTTTCCTTCACTTTCCGTCGGTAACAGAATTATACTCACGGCGCCGACACGACTGCCGCCAGGCGGCGGCAAGGAGTGGCTTGATGGCGTACCTGCGCCAACGTTGGGCGATCTGCCCTCTGGTCCTCAGACTCCTGATGGCGTGCGGCGCGCTGCTCGCAGCGTCGCCCGCGCTCGCGCAGAACCTGCCCTCGCTCGAGCTGCCCGGGGGCTCGCCAGCGCCGAAGGCGGGTGCTACCGGGGTCGAGCTACCGGAGGCGATCGACGTCTCCGACATGGTCCTGGCCGCAGCCAAGCAGCCGATAAGCGTGCAGGAATCCCCGTCGATCATCACGGTCGTCACCCGCGAGCAGATGCTGCAGCGCGGGTACCGCACGCTGTGGGACGTCCTCGAGACCGTGCCCGGCTTCGAGGCGGGCCGGTACCTGTTCACGTACCGGTACACCGACGTGGCCACCCGCGGGAACTTCAACACCGTGCTGGTCCTGTGGAACGGCATCTCGATCGTGGACCCCAAGGATGGCGCCGTCACCCTCGACCGGAAGCTCCCCTTGGACGCCATCGACCGCGTGGAGGTCACCTCCGGTCCGGGCGGCGTGCTCTGGGGCGCCAACGCCTACCTCGGCGTGGTCAACATCATCACGCGCGACGCCGGCACCTTCCGCGGCCTCGAGGGGCAGGCCGGCTACGGCCACGGCCCGGGCGAGCCGAACGCGTTCAAGGGGTCGGTGACCGCGGCCGAGCGCTTCTTCAAGGGCAAGCTGCGGATGCTGCTCAACGTCAGCTTCTACACCTACGAGTGGCAGGACTACCGGATCCAGGCCGACGGGCTCCTCGCGCCACTCAGCGCGCCCGCCCCGGACGGGGCCTTCTCCTACCGGCCCTCCATGGTTCCCCTGAGCACGCCGCGGAGCTACCTGTTCGCGGCCACCGGGAACATCGGGTTCGGGCCGGTGCAGGTCGACTGGCACCTCCCGTGGGACCGCCAGTACCGCCCGCTCACCAACCACCAGATCCGCACCGACTACCCGACGCTGTGGGACCCGACCGCCAACGGCGGCCTGGGCGCGGCCCTGCCTGCGCCCACGACCTGCGCCTTCGACCCGACGCCCCCCTGCCGCTCGATGTCGATCCCGGCCCTCTCCTACAGCAACTTCCACCTGGTGTCGGCCCGCTACCAGGACCAGTTCTGGGAGAACAAGATCGGCCTGACGGCGCGCGCCTACTGGGTCGGCTTCCTCAACGTGTCCACCCGGCAGGCGCTGGTCCCCCCGGGCATCTGGAAGACGCCGTACATCGGCAACGACTTCCTCGCCGGCAGCAAGCCCTGGCCGAAGAGCTCGATCGGCATGGGCTACTTCACCGACCAGTACCGCGGCGGCGGGTCGGTCGACGTCACGGCGCAGCTCCCCCACCGCAACCGCGCCATCGTGGGCGGCGAGGTCTTCGTCGAGGGGGTCAAGCCCAAGTACCAGCTCCTCTGCAACGGCGATGGGGCCCTCAGCTGCGAGGCCAACAACCAGGACTCCAGCGAGCAGTTCGTCCAGGCCGACGGCTCCATCCGGTACGGCCACAGCATCGTCGAGTACCCGGGCCAGCGCCTGGTGGCCGCGGCCTTCATCCACGACGAGTGGCGCCCCTTCCAGCGCCTGGCGCTCTCGGCCGGCCTCCGCTTCCAGCACCTCCGGCTCGACGTGGACACGACCGCGCCGGCGAAGATCTGGGCCGACGACGGGTCGGCCGTGCCCGGCACCTCGGGGAGCAGCCACGTCACCCGCAACCAGAACGTGCTCCTGGGCGCCGCGGCCGGCACGTTCAACGTCTGGAAGAAGACCCACCTCAAGGTCAACTTCACCCAAGGGTTCCGCCCGCCGCGGCTCTTCGACCTGGTGGCGCCCATCAACGCCGGGGCCACTCAGTACCCCGGGAACCCCAGCCTCGACGTCGAGAACAGCTACGCCATCGAGGGGGAGGTGAACACGCTCCTGCTCGAGCGCTACCGGGGGATCCGCAAGCTGTACCTCCGCGCCGACTACAGCTTCTCGCGCATCAGCAACCTGATCATCCGCCCCACGATGGTCGCCGAGAACGCCGGCGAGCGCACTGCGAACTCGGTGGAGTTCGCCATGTTCCTCGAGGGCGTGAAGGGCTGGAACTTCTGGCTCAACTACTACTTCCTCGACCTGGTCGACGCCCAGACCGGCCCCGTGCGCAACGTGGCGCGGCAGAAGGTCAACCTCGGCGGCGCCGTCAAGCTCTTCGGCGGCAAGCTGGAGCTCTCCACGGTCCTCTCGCTCGTCGGGCCGCGGGACGACCTCAACCGCAGCTTCGTCGCGGACGCGGCGCACGCCACGCTGTCGTTCCCGGGCGGCTACGTCACCACCCCGGCCATGATCCGCATCGACCACTACCCGTGGCTCCCGCTCTGGCGCGTGGGCGCCTGGGTCCGCAACGTGGTCCCCAGGGTCGACTTCTCGCTCTTCGTCGACAACCTCCTCGACGTCCGCTACGCCGTCCCCGACCCCGACTGGCAGGCGCGCCAGGGACCCATGCCCATCCCCATGCCGGGGCTGACCTTCATGGCCTCGGCCTGGGTGAAGCTCTAGGAGGACGCCATGCGGAACCTCGCGCTCGCGCTCCTGGTCGCCGCCGTCGCTCTCGGCAGCGACTCCTGCACCGACTACTTCCGGGGGACCACGCTGGTCTTCGAGTTCGACAAGCTGCCGGCGCTGCACCGCATCCCGGAGCTGCCGGAGACGCTCCCCGACGGCCTGGACGCCACGGACTTCAAGTACGACTCCACCAAGAACCCCGATGGCACGCTCAAGAACCCCGAAGGCGCGCTGTGCGCCGACGACGCGTACGCCACTGCCCCCGAGCACGCGGACATGCTCGACGAGCTGGACGTCCCCTACCAGCAGCCGTACGAGTACCACGCCTGGGCGACCATCAACGGCGGCCCGGTCCGCCTCGCGAGGTTCTCGACCCGCGAGTGCACGACGAGCAACCAGGACCTCACAATCAAGAACGCGATCACCACGGTCTCGTACGTCCGCCTCCCCGAGGAGCAGAACGCGTACCCCGAGAAGCCGAGCGCGTGGTACGGCATCGTGAACGCGGTCGTCAGCTCGGTCCCGGCCGGCGGCGCCACCATCCTCACCCCCGTGCGGCTCGAGCAGGCTACCGAGATCTTCGTGACGCGCGAGGACGCGGGCGTGTCGGACGACTCCGGGCCGCTGGGGACGTTGCTGATGCAGGGCGAGCTGGCGACGGAGAACCTGGTCATGACCGCCACGCTGAAGAAAGTGAGCGGCTCGGCTTCGGGACTCGTGACCGCGATCCCCGCGGATCGCGTTTCCGCCTGGTAGCGAGGAAAGTCATGCGCAAGACGATACTGATCGGCATCCTGGTGCTCCTCCCCGCGGCCCTGGCCGGCGGGGTGTCGCTCCTCTCCTGCTCCCAGGTCGAGTGCGGCACCGGCACGCACGAGGAGGGCGGCAAGTGCGTCGCCAACCTCGAGAACGAGTGCGGGCCGGGCACCTACAGCACCGGGGGCCAGTGCGTGCCAGTCACCGGGTCCCCGTGCGGCCCCAACACGTCCTGGGTCGTCGATGATGCCGGCGTCGGCCTGTGCCACGGCTCGGCCAGCGCCGGCGACGGCGGCGTGAACATGCGCGGCGCCCGCTGGAACCAGTTCAAGATGATCAAGCCCGAGTCGATCGCGACCCTGGCCAACATCCAGCTGCCGGGCTACTTCGCGGACGGCACCATCGTCGTCATCCTGCGGACCGAGCCGCTCGACTCGGCCTCGGTCTGGCTGCACGGCGGCGACGGCACGAAGACGAGCGACGACCCGCTCGCCTACACGTTCAAGGAGGGGTTCATCCCGCCGTCCGTCCTCTCCTACCTCGACCCGGCCGTCACGGGCACGGACGGCAAGACCTACACCCCCTTCCGGACCGCCGCCCAGTTCGAGTGGACCTTCAAGTTCCTCCCGAGCCAGCCGCCCCTCTACATGTACAAGGCGTCGCTCACCGGCAAGCTCGACCCCGACATGATCCCCACCTCCAGCGACCCGCCCGGGCTCTCGGGCACGTTCAAGGGGTGCTTCACCCCGACCGCCCTCGAGCCGGGCAAGTACGGCGCCGAGGACGTCTACCTCGACGTCCTCTCCCAGAACCTCAAGCAGCTCATCGAGTCGTCGGGCGGCGTGATCGACACGGATTGCACCGGCAGCGGCAGCAACAACGGGTACCTCCTCGAGGCCCAGTGGGAGTCGCGGGACGAGAACATGGACCTCACGCCCGACACCGGCTCGACGGACGGTGGCGTCGAGACCGACGCCGGGACAGACTAGAGCCATGGCACGATCGGACTACGTCAGGACCGTGGGGCGGGGGCTGCTCGCGGTCACGGTGACGCTCTGCGCCTCGGGCTGCGCGCTCGGGAGCTGCGGACAGGAACCCTGGGACGCCCAGGCCGACGCCGGCGTCGACGGCGAGGCGGGCACGGGGTGCGCCGACCCCTCCTGCTGCATGCCGGCGGTGCCCGACCACCAGCCCACGGGCGGCGCCGCCGCCGGCGTCCTGACCGATCCGGCGACCGACCCCAACGCCATCGGCGGCCCGGGCGCCACGGCGCGCGCCGGGGACTACTACCTGAAGAACTCGTGCGTGCGCTTCGTGATCCAGAAGCCCGGCCGCGTCTTCTCGGCCGTCCCCGAAGGCGGCACCATCATCGACGCCGACCTCGTGCGTCCCGTGGGGGAGCCGGGGGCCGACGAGTTCGGCGAGCTGACGGGCTTCGTCAACGCCATGCTCTACACGAAGTTCGACGATCCGGCTCCCGACAAGTTCAAGATCGTCAACGACGGCTCCGACGGCAAGGCCGCGGTGATCGAGGTCCGCGGCGGCCGCATCGACGTGCTCGAGTACATGAACATCCCCGCGATCTTGTACGAGAGCTTCAAAGACGCCATGGATCAGGTCATCACGGTGTCGCAGCAGTGGGTCGACAACGTGGAGGTCTGGGTCCGCTACGCCCTGCTCCCCGACGAGTGCATGGTGCGGGTGACCTACGCCCTGTACAACGGTGACGCGGCGAGCGGCCCCACCATCTCGACGTCGGTGGGGACCTTCTACCAGGCCGCGGGCGAGGGCTCGGCCTTCATGCCCGGCTTCGGCTTCGGGCCCATCGACGCCAAGGACGCCTTCATCACGCCCCGTTACGTGAGCAAGGTCTTCGGCAACGTCGGGCGCAAGGTCGCCTACAGCCTCCGCGCCTCTCGGTACGTGAACGACGAGGGCGACGTCGCCGACCTCGGCTCATCGTCGCAGGTCACCATCGCGGGCCTCTCCTTGACCATCTTCGGCGAGCCCGCGCCGCTCGCGGCGCTGTCCCCTGGGAGCCGGGAGAGCCCGTTCACGCTGAAGCCGCAGCACTGCGGCTGGTACGAGCACATGATCGGCGTGGGCCGCGATCTCGCCGCCGCCCAGGCGGCCGTGGCGCTCGACACGGCCCAGGGGCACGTGAGCGGCACGGTGACGCCCCCGAGCGCCCTCACCGACACCGTACGGGTGGCGGTCTTCCAGAACCACGACCCGCTCGACCCGGACAGCGTCAGGACCCGCAAGGTCGCCTCGAGCTTCGCCGTACGGGCCGACGGGACCTACGGCGGGGACCTGCCGGTCGCGACCTACGTGCTGGAGCTGGACTTCCCCGGCTACCCCCGCCTGTACCAGAAGGTCACGGTGGCCCAAGGGGAGACCATCACGGCCTACCCGTTCGACCTGCCGCAGACCGCCACCGTCAACTACAACGTGACCGCCGGCGGGGCGCCCACGGCGTGCCGCATCAGCGTGATCGGCCAGGTGGGCGACAAGGTCACGGGCATCCGCTCCAACCAGTACCGCGACACGCTCTTCGACAAGTACGACAACGGCCTCGCCTACGTCGAGGTCTCGAGCGTCTGCGACGGCTCCTCCACGGCCACGGGCGCGGCCGGGCCGCTGAAGGTCGTCCCGGGCACCTACCGGATCGTGGTCTCGCACGGCCCGGAGTACTCGACCGTCGACCAGCTGAACGTCAACCTGACCGCGGGGGGCAGCACCACCGTCACCGGCGACCTCAAGAAGCGGATCGGCTCGGACGGCTGGGTGGCGGTCGACCTCCACCAGCACGCCTACTACTCGTTCGACTCGCGCCTCCCCCATGAGCGGCGGCTCACCGCCTACCTCGCCGAGGGGGTCGAGTTCTTCGGCGCCTCCGAGCACGACCGCATCTTCGACTACATCGACCTCATCGAGGAGATGGGCTACTCGCCCCGGCTCGCCACCATGACGGGCACCGAGATCTCGCCCATGCACTACGGCCACTTCAACGCGTTCGAGCTGACGCCGGACATGACGAACCCGGCCAGCAACGGCGCGCCCGATTGGAGCCGCGACCCGGACTTCACCCGCACCACCGTCGTCGTGCCCGACGATCTGCTCGGCATGGCGCAGGCCGCGGGGGCCGATCTCATCTCGGCCAACCACCCGCGCGCGCCCGACTCGCTCACCTTCCTCTACTGGTGGGACCGGTGCGGCCTCTTTGTCGCCTTCGGCGCTCCGGACATGGCCCACGCCGTGGGCTGCAACCCGGATCTGGCCGCGGTCCCCTGGGAGAAGCTCGACGTGGCCAACGGCGCGACCCTGTGGACCGACAAGTTCGACCTGATCGAGATCTACAACCGGCCCACGCCCATCTGCAAGCGCCTCAAGAACGTGCTCGCCTGCAAGGAGGGAGAGGTTCCCGAGCCGTGTGTGCCGGAGACGGACGACCCCGGGGGCCGGACCTTCGACGCCCAGGTCGACACCGTCATGCAGGACTGGTTCAACATGCTGCAGGTGGGCTTCATCCGCTCCATCGTCGGCAACTCCGACAGCCACAAGGTGGTCGGCGAGATCAGCGGCGTGCCGCGCAGCTACGTCTTCGTCGGCAGCGGCCAGGACTCGCCCACGAACCCGCAGCTCAAGAACCTCATCAAGGCCGCGCTGCTGCCCGCGCCGACCGGCAGCCCGCCGCGCCTCGCGGCCGCGGCCGTGGCGACCAACGGCCCCCTCGTCAACCTGACCGTGCACGGGTTCAAGGCAGGCAGCCCCACCAGCGCCGGCATCGGCGGCCTCCTGCAGCACGACCAGGCCACGGTGGACGTGGCCGTGCGCGTGGAGGCCCCGGACTGGATGCACGTCGATCGGATCGAGGTCTTCGTGAACCAGGGGGCCAACGTGTACACCAAGGAACAACTGGCTCCCGGCGACCGCGCCAACGCGAAGGTGGGCGAGGGCGCCCAGCCGCTCCTGCAGACGGACGCGGGCCTGGTCGCGGCCATCCCGTCCGGCGCCTGGCAGATGGCGGGCGACGTGCGCTACTACGAGACCACCATCACCGTGCCCGTGCCCAGCGCCACCGACTCGTGGATCGTGGTGAGGGTCAGCGGCGGGTCGACGGACCCCTCGGACGCGGACAAGCGCTTCACGATGTACCCCGTGCTCCCCGACCTCGCCTGCTTCAAGGCGGGCGATGATCCGGCCAGCACGGCGCCCATGTTCGGCACGGCCGCCAGCGCCATCACCAACCCGATCTTCGTGGACCGCGACGGCGTCACGGGCTGGCGCGGGCCCGAGGCGCCGTAGGGCCGGTCCCGGTTCCCCCCTGGCAGTCGTCGCGGTTCGGCCCTACTCTGCCGCCTGGACAGCCCCCTTCGCTCGAGGAGTGGTTCGTGAGAGCAGCCTTCAGCCTCTTCGCAGCCCTCTGCATGACCCTGGCCGCCGGGTGCGGCGACGATAGCCAGCAGATCCCCGACGGCGGGACCCCCGACGGCTTCGTGCCCGACGGCGGCACGGGCGACGGGCCGCGGCCGGACAGCGGCCCGTCCGTCACCGAGTGCCAGAACCCGACGCTCGTCCCCCCCGCCACGGGCACCTGCAGCGTCACCGCGGGCAGCAGCAGCCTGCTGCTGCGCGGCACCGTGCTCGCGCCCACCGGGGTCCTGGAGAACGGCACGGTGCTCGTCGGCGCCGACGGTACGATCGCCTGCGCCGCCTGCGACTGCAGCGGCGCGGCGGACTACGCCGGCGCCACCCTGGTCGAGTGTGCCAAGGGGGTGATCTCGCCGGGCCTGCTCAACGTGCACGACCACATCAAGTGGAACGGCACGGCCCCCGTCGGCCACGGCGACATCAGGTACGACCACCGTCACGAGTGGCGCAAGGGGCTGAACGGCAAGCCCAAGCTGTCGACGCCGCAGACGGCCGCGACCACCGCCGTGCAGTGGGGGGAGCTGCGCCAAGTCATCGCCGGCACCACCTCGCTCATGGGCGAGGGGGAGGCCGACGGCCTGTTGCGCAACCTGGACGGCGACAACCTGGGGCTGTCCCAGCCGACCGTCGACAACAAGACCTTCCCCCTGGGCGACACGGCCGGGACGCTCCTCGCCAGCGGCTGCAGCTACCCGTCGCGGCCGAACGCGGCCACCGTCTCGGGCGAGGACAGCTACGTCCCGCACGTGGCCGAGGGCGTCAGCGAGGCCGCGCACAACGAGTTCGAGTGCCTCTCGGGGAGCCCCGGTGGGGTCGACGTGGTGCTCCCCAACGCCGCCTTCGTCCACTCCATCGGTCTGACGGCCGCGGACGACGCCCTGATGGCGAGCCGCGGCACCGGCGTGGTCTGGTCGCCGCGCTCCAACATCAGCCTCTACGGGCACACCGCCAACGTCACCGCCCTCGACCGGCTGGGCGCCACCGTCGCGCTCGGCACCGACTGGGTGCCGTCGGGCTCCATGAACATCCTGCGCGAGCTGAAGTGCGCCGACCTGCTCAACCGCAACCAGTACGACGCCCACTTCACCGACGAGGCCCTGTGGCGCATGGTCACGCGCAACGCGGCCGAAGTCACCGCGACCGACGACGTCATCGGCGCGCTGGAAGCCGGCCTCTTCGCCGACATCGCCATCTTCGACGGCTCGCAGCGCACCCGCCACCGCGCCGTCATCGACGCCGAGCCTGCCGACGTGGTGCTGGTGATGCGCGGCGGCACGGTGCTCCACGGCGACGACGCGCTCGTGTCGGCGCTGGCCGCCGACGCCAGCACCGGCTGCGAGCCGCTCGACGTCTGCGGCGTCGCCAAGCGCGTCTGCGTCAAGCGCGAGACGGACACCGCCCTCGCGGCGCTGCAGGCCGCCAATGCCTCGTACTACCCCCTCTTCGTCTGCGGCGCCCCCACGGATGAGCCCAGCTGCGTCCCCTCCCGGCCGGGCGAGTACGACGGCGTGCCGAAAGACGGCGACGCCGACGGCGACGGCGTGCCCGACGCCGAGGACAACTGCCCGAAGGTCTTCAATCCCCCCCGGCCCATGGACAACGGCGTGCAGCCCGACGCCGACAACGACGGCGTGGGCGACGCCTGCGACCCGTGCCCGCTGGACCCCGACACCGACCAGTGCGGCGGCGACAACCCGGGCGACGCGGACGCCGACGGCATCCCCGACGACCGGGACAACTGCCCCAACGTTGCCAACACCGATCAGACCGACACCGACGGCGACGACCTCGGGGACGCCTGCGACCTGTGCCCCACCATCTCGAACCTCAACGGCCAGCCGTGCCCGTTCACCATCCCCGAGATCCGGAACCCGGCGCTCGGCCGGCAGCCCACGCTCGGCGCGAAGGTCCTGGTGGAGAACGTGGTCGTCACCGCGGTGCGCACCACCAGGGCCAGCAACTACGGCTTCTACGTGCGCGACCCGGCGGGCGGCGACTACAGCGGCCTCTTCGTCTTCACCCGCGCCGTGGTGCCGGCCGCCAGCGCCGGCGGCAACCTCATCGAGGGGGACATCGTCTCCGTCACGGCGACCTACGACGTCTACAACGACATCGACGAGCTCTCGAGCCCGACCTCGATCGTGCGCTCGGGCAACGCGGGCACGCCGTGGCCGCTGGAGATCTCGGCGGCCGACCTGCAGTGGGACGGCGACCGCGCCCTGGCCCTCGAGAGCCTGCTCGTCACCCTCACGGACGCCAACGTCCGCCGCCTGGTCGACCCGGCGACGACCGACGCCTTCTACGTGTCGGAGAACCCCGGCGAGGCCTGCGCGGGCACGACCCCCGCCTGCGCGATGGTGGGCGACTTCTTCTACGACGGCGCCCTGCGGAACGGCCAGCCTGCGGCCTCGGTGGGCGCGCTCTTCTCGACCCTGACGGGCGTGGTCAACGGCTACCGCTCGCAGTACACCCTCGACCCGCGCCGGGCGAGCGACCTGGTGCCGTGAGCCGCGGCCCCACGGCCGCCGGGTCGGCGACCTGCTCGGCGGCTAGCCGTACTCGCGCTGCAGGTCGCGGGCGATGTTCTTCTGCATCGCCTCGTTGGTGCCGCCGCCGATGCTGAGCAGGATGGCGTCCCGCAGCATGCGCTCCACCGGGTACTCCCGGCAGTAGCCGTAGCCGCCCAGCACCTGGATGGCGTTGCGCGACACCTTCTCGCCGACGGTGGGCGCGAAGAGCTTGGCCGAGGCCGCGCCGAGCGAGCGCCGCTCCTTGGGGTCGATCTGATGGGCCACGTGGTAGACGAAGGCGCGCGCCGCCTCCGTCTCGGCGTACGACTCGGCGACCAGGCGCTGCATCTGGCCGTGCTCGATGAGCGGCCTGCCGAACGACTTGCGCAGGGCCACGGCGTAGCGGCTCATCTCCTCGACGCAGCGCTGGGAGATGCCGAGCGACTGCGCGGAGAGCGTGATCCGCTCGATCTCGAGGTTGCGCATCATGTGGACGGTAGCGCGCCCCTCGTCGCCGATGAGGTTCTCGGCCGGCACCTCCAGGTCCTCGAACACGAGGCACGAGGTCGGGGAGGAGCGCATCCCCAGCTTCGACTCCTTCTTGCCGACGGAGAACCCCTTGAACTTCGACTCGACCAGGAAGGCGCTGATGTCCCGCTTCTTGGGGTCGGTCTTGGCGTAGACGAGGAAGAGCTGGCCGTAGGGGCCGTTGGTGATGAACTGCTTGGTGCCGTTGAGGACGAAGCGGTCCCCCCGGCGCTCGGCGACGGTGCGCATGCCGAGGACGTCGGTGCCGACCTCGGGCTCGGTCATGGCCATCCCGGCGATCCACTCGCCGCTCAGCACGTTGCCGAGGTAGCGCCTGCGCTGCTCCGCGCTCCCCGAGTGATAGAAGTTGTGGACGAAGAGCACCTCGTGAGCCAGGTAGGAGAGCGCGAAGCCCGGATCGGCCCGCGACATCTCCTCGATCACGATGACCGACGCCACCGGGTCCAGGCCCCCGCCACCCTCCTCGCCGGGGACGGTCAGGCCGAACAGCCCCATCTCGCTGCCGAGCCGCTTGAAGAGCTTGAGGTTGAACTCCTCGCGCTCGTCGTGCGCGGCCGCCTGCGGCTCCAGCTCGTCCTTGACGAAGCGGCGCATCGTCTCGCGGAGCTGGCGGTGCTCGTCGGTGGGGTTGAAGAGGTCGAACTTGACTGGCGACATCACGTGCTCCTTTTGCGGCGCCCGCTGCGGGGCGGCAGCGGCGGCGTCTCGTCCTCGGGGCGCGTGCGCGTGCGCTCCACGCCGTCGCAGAAATCGCGCCACGCGCGGGTGGTCGTCGTGAGGAAGATCCCCATGCCGGCGGGGCGATCCGACGGCGCGGGCGCCTCACCGTCGGGGTCGGGATGAACATGCACCACGACCCCCTCGGCCTGGAGCAGCTCTCCGGACGCGAGCGCGACCGTCACCCTGACCGGGGTGCCCACCGGGCGCGGCCTGTCCGTCCGCACGAAGAGCCCCTCGCGGCTGACGTTGAGGGTCAGCGCCGCCTCCTCGAGGTCCTCGATCCGCACGGTGGCGCTGAGGGCCAGATCGATGCGTGGCCAGCGCCGGTCGTAGTCGGCCATCCGCGGACTATAGCACACGCTCCTCAAGTAGCTGAAAGCACAGGGCTACCTCCGCGGAGAGCGGATCCGGAAGCGTCCCGGGGCACGTTTCGTTCAGTGACATTGAATTGCTAGTTGACAAGCGGACTTGGGTGGGTTAGCTAAACCAATCACACGGGGCGTAGCGCAGCCTGGTAGCGCGTCCGGTTCGGGACCGGAAAGTCGTAGGTTCAAATCCTATCGCCCCGACCAGGTAGGTGTTACGGCCACGGCGTGGCCGCACCAGGTATTGGGAGGGGCTCCGTGGGGAGCCCGCGGGGTTAGCCAGGTCAGCGGTTGTGACCACTCCAGGCCGCTGGGCGGTAGGGGTCGGAGGTCAACCATGTCGCAGCTGTCCATCCTGGTCGTGGACGACGACAAGGACGTCTGCGAGTACCTCGAGGACTTCCTGAGCCAGGAGGGTCATCGGGTCTCGTGCGTCAACGATCCGACGCAGGCCGTGGGCGCGCTCAAGGCGTCCGAGTTCCACGTCGTCATCCTCGACCTGATGATGCCCAAGCTCTCCGGCATGGACGTGCTCGGCGCCATCCGCAAGGTCGACGACGACGTGGCGGTCATCATCCTGACGGGCTACCCGTCGATCGAGACCGCCACGAAGTCGATCCAGCACGACGTCTCGGCCTACATAAAGAAGCCCTTCCTCATCGACGAGTTCCGCTCCGTCCTCGGCCGCATCGCCAAGAAGAAGGGCCT
>JACRCY010000581.1 GCA_016218785.1 Deltaproteobacteria bacterium | reverse complement strand
GGAGCACGCTCCAACCGCCACCGGGGTGGGTCCCGATCTGTTGGCCCTGCCACCCACAGCGCGAATAGCTCAATTGACCAGGGCACCTGCCCGGCACTACACTGGACGCCTTCGAGCCGACGAGGGGCCCGTGACACATTGTCCCGGCACCCCGGCGGCAGCGTGACCCGATGGCAACGCAAGCGAGCGCGACGCGCCGAAGTGCCCGATTGCCGACGACCGGGCCGGCCGGCCCGGCAGTTGCATCCCCGCGATCCACGGCGCATACCCCGTGAACCCATGAGCTTTCGGCGGCTGAGCCTCGTTGCGCTTCTCCTCGCGACTGCCCTCGATCCGGCAGCTGCGCTCGCCGAGCCGTCGATCGCGGCCTCGGCAGTCACCATCCAGATCGGCAACTTGACTGCAGACGGATCGGACATCGACCTCATATCGACGGCCGACCAGCCCAAGATGTTCAACCTCGCCAACTGCGAGTGCAAGACGAAGCGCACGGTCAAGGTCACGATCTCCGGTGCCAGTGCATTCGCCGGCCAGAAGGTGCACGTCCACTACTTCGTGGGCCCCAACTGCTCGGACACGACCAGCCGAACCCAGAGCTGCCATGAGCTCAAGGACGTGAGCCTTGACGATTTCTCCACCCAGGCACAGTTCTTCGATATCGATGGGAGCAGGGTGGTGTCCCCGACGTCGCCGACCTGCTACCCGAGCGGGTCCAAGAGCGGCGCCAACAGCTTCTGGGTGTTCATCGACTGGAACGGGGACCAGACGTACGACGACACCAACGACACCATCCAGAAGCTGGAGCTGAGCTACGACGTCGAGCCGCCCGGCGTGGTCCGCAACGTCGTTGCGACCTCTGGCGAGCAGGCGCTCAACGTCAAGTGGACGGTCCCCGCGGACGCCGACATCGAGTCGATCCAGGTCCTCTGCTCGCGCGGCATCCTCCCCGTGTTCGCCGAGGGCACCTACACGGCCGGCTACGAGTCGGCCGCGGGCGTCTGTTCGGCGGGCGGCGACGGCGGCGTGGAAGACGGCGGCGTGCAGGAGGACGGCGGCGTGCAGGACGACGCCGGCGTGCAGGACGACGCTGGCGTGCAGGACGACGCCGGCACCACGACCGCGACCGACGCCGGCGCGGTCACCGGCATCACCGCCTCCGGCGGCCTCGCCTCGGTGGATCCCGCCTACGTCTGCTCTGGCATACTCGGGTCGACCACCTCCCGCGCGCGCATCGCGAGGCTCCAGAACGGCGTGACCTACTACGTCGCGGTCGTCGCCATCGACAAGTCGGGCAACGCGAGCCCCGTCTACACGATGGTCTCGGGGACCCCCCAGGAGGTGCTCGACTTCTGGGAGGACTACAAGCAGCAGGGGGGCACGGCCACCGGGTGCGCCTTCGGCCAGCGCGTGCCCGTGGGCTGGATCGGCGTGGGTCTCGCCGGGGTGTCGCTGGCGCTGGTGCTCGCGACGATGCGTCGCCGCCGAGGCCGCGGGGGCGGCGGCGGAGGCGCCCGATGAGGCGCGCCCTCCTCCACGCGCTCGTCGCGCTCGCCGCGCTCCCGGCCGCGGCACAGCTCCCGGGCCCGGGCTCGGGCGGCGTCGAGCCCGAGAAGAGCTACGCCAGCCCCAAGCACTTCGCGTTCGAGGCCAAGTTCGGCCCGTACAAGCCGTCGATCGACGACGAGTTCCCCAGCGGGCAGACCGGGCCCTACTCGCGCTACTTCGGCGGCAGCGGGCTCATGAGCCAGTTCGAGTTCGACTACCAGCTCTTCCAGAAGTTCGGCTCGATCGGCGTGGGGCTCGGTCTCGGCTACTTCACCAAGAGCGGGAAGTCGTTCCCCTGTTTGCCCGGAACCGGCGCGGCCTGCGAGCCGGACTTCTCGACCAAGTCCGGTGACTCGACCAGCATCAACGTCCTGCCGCTCGCGCTCCTCGCGATCTACCGCTTCGACGTGCTCGCGCTCCGCTACCGCGTGCCCGTGGTCCCGTACGTCAAGGGCGGCCTCACCTACTCGTTCTGGTGGATCAACAAGGGGAACGGCAAGGTGGCCAGCGTGACTGGCGCCGACGGCACGAAGGACAACGGGCGCAACGGCCAGTTCGGCCTCACCGTGACCGGCGGCGTCGCGCTCATGCTGGACGCCTTCGACACGGGCGCCGGGCGCGAGCTCGACGGCGCGCTCGGCATCAACCACACCTACATCTTCTGGGAGTGGAACTGGTCCGGCGCCGACGGGTTCGGGGCCAAGAGCGCCCTGCGCATCGGGGACTCGAACTGGCTCGCCGGCCTCGCCTTCGAGTTCTAGGCACCAAACCCGTGGTAGAGTCGGCGGCGGATGCCCCGCCGCAACCTCCGCCTGACGATCGAGTACGACGGCACCGCCTACGGCGGGTGGCAGGTGCAGGAGAACGCCCCCTCGATCCAGGGCACGCTCGAGGCGGCCATCCGCCGCATGGCGAACGATCCGGCCGTGCGCCTGCGGGCCGCCGGCCGCACGGACGCGGGGGTCCACGCGCGCGGCCAGGTCGCGAGCTTCTACACGGAGGCCAACATCCCGCCGCACGGCTGGCGCAAGGGGCTCAACTCGCTCCTGCCGCCCGACATCGCGGTGCGCGACGCGGTGGAGGTGGGCCTCGACTTCGACGCGCGGCGCCACGCGCGCGGCAAGCTGTACCGCTACACCATCTACAACCACGAGACCCGCTCGCCCCTCGGCGCGCGGCAGGCATGGCACGTGCGTACGCGGCTCGACGCGGCGGCCATGGCCGCCGCCGCGGAGTCGCTGGTCGGCCAGCACGACTTCCGCGCGTTTCGCGCCGCCGACTGCGAGCGGCTGAG
Source organism: Deltaproteobacteria bacterium (assembly GCA_016218785.1). Taxonomy (GTDB): domain Bacteria; phylum Myxococcota_A; class Polyangia; order JACRCY01; family JACRCY01; genus JACRCY01. Next base: position 1,833 of record JACRCY010000581.1, on the reverse strand, counting down.
CACGGTGCGCGACCTCTCGCGGCTGGCGGTGCGGCGAGACGGCGACTGGGTCACCATCGACGTCCAGGCCACCGCCTTCCTGAAGCACATGGTCCGCATCATCGCCGGCACGCTGGTCGCGGCCGGCCACCACTCCCTCGGGCCGAGCGACGTCGTGGCGATCCGTGACGGCGGCGACCGCACCCGCGCCGGCGTGACCGCGCCTCCCCACGGCCTGTGCCTCGTCGAGGTCTACTATTGAGGCCCGCCTCGCCCCGCTGGCCGCGCCTGCGCGCCCGCGTCCGCACCGGGAACCTCGTGCTCATGGGCGCGCTCCTCGCCTACGCCATCGCCGTCGCGGCCTCGGGGCTCCTGGGCGGTGTCGTGGTGCGGCGCCTGGATGCGCTCACCTCGCCCATCGTGCGCGTGCTCCTCGGTCTGTGCGTCTGGGACGCCGGCAAGGCGCTCGGCGTCGCGCTGGGCGCGGTGGCGCTGGCGAAGCTCGCCGATGTCGGCCCCCGCGGCTGCGGGATCGCGCTCTGCTGCGCGACCTACGCGCTCGACCTCGGCGTGGCGGTGCTGCTCGGGCAGCTGCGCGGTCCGTGGACCGACCCCGCCGCGATCCTCGGCCGGGGCGCGCTCGCGGTGCTCATCGGCTGGATGGCGGTGGCCATCCTCAGGCGGCTCGGCGCCCGGTGGCACCCGCGCGCCGCGTCGTCCGAGCCGCCCCCCGCGCGGTCAGCCGACCCGCCGGCCGGGGAGCCGCCCTGAGGCGGCCGCGGCCGCGGCCGCGTCGCTCGCCAGCTCGCCGATGGCCGCCCTGACGCGCGCCATGAGCTCGTCGCGGGTGACGCCCGTCGTCGGGATGGGATCCCCGAAGCGGACGGTCACGTCGCTCGCGCGGATCTGCCAGGAGCGCTTGGGCAGCACGCCGTAGGTGCCGACGATCCCGATCGGTACCACGGGCACGCCCGACTTCATGGCCAGGACGAACCCGCCCTTCTTGAAGGAGCCGAGCGTGGCGTCGTCGCTGCGCGTCCCTTCCGGGAACACCACCACCGCGTGCCCCTTCGCGATGCGGGCCGCCGCGAGGTCGATGCTGCGGAAGGCCTCATCCCGCCGGCTGCGGTCGATGAAGACGTAGTTCGCCACGGCCATCCCCCAGCCGAAGACGGGGATGTACTTGAGCTCCTTCTTGGCGAGGAACCGCACCGGCGTCGGGATCGTGGCGTACAACGCCAGGATGTCGGTGTGGCTCTGGTGGTTGCACATGTAGATCTGCGGCCGGTCGAAATCGACCTTCTCGCTGCCCTCGACTCGCAGCTTGATGCCCCAGGCGCGGAAGAGCGAGCGCCCCCACAGCCGCGCCAGCGCGAGGTACGCGTCGCCGCCGGGCGAGAACGGGTAGGTCGCGATGCCCGCGAGGCTGAGACCCACGGTCTCGACGATGGCCGTGGCCGCGTTCGCGAGTCCCCTGATGGCCGACGTTCCCATGGCGTCTTCTCGGTAGGCGACGGGACGCCGGTTGTCAAGGATTCGCCGCTCGGAGCTATTCGCGCTGCCCCGTTTTCGCGCGCCAGCGTCGCAAGCGATCGATAGTGCTGAGGCGAGGCGCTTACACGTGGCCGGAATTGACCAGGCACCTATGGCACTCACCCCCCTCGGAGAGGCTGATTCTTGGGGTGAGAAAGTCACTGCGCGAACAGTTACCCCATGACTCTTCATCCCTTGGCCACAGCGCGAATAGCTCGCTCGGCCGCACGACCGATCAGGGACCCGGTAGCATCGCGGCCGCCGGCCCCGCGCGGCCCCCGTGGCGAGGCCGCCGGCAAGCGGCGGGCAGAGTGAGCCCCG
>JACRCY010000571.1 GCA_016218785.1 Deltaproteobacteria bacterium | reverse complement strand
CCTCGAGCAAATGAACAAGCGCGCCATGGAGGACTACGACCTCCTGGAGTTCGACTCCGCGCGCAAGACCCTGACCGACGCCGTGGCGCTGGTGCGCTCCGCGGGGCTCGAGGACTCGGGACACGCGATCGCGGCCAAGACCTACCTCAACCTGGGCGTCGTCTACATCGGCGGCTTCAAGGACAAGGACCGCGGGCGCATGCAGTTCGTGCGCGCCCTCAAGATCAAGCCCGACGCGCGCCTCGACGCGCAGGTGGCCACCCCCGAGCTGCAGGAGGTCTTCAACGACGCCCTGCGCGAGATGGGCAAGAAGCCGGTGAAGCCGGACAAGCCGGTGAAGCCCGACAAGCCCGACAAGCCGACCGGCCCGCCCGGGCCAGAAGACGTCGAGCCCTCGGGCACCAAGGTCGAGGGGCTGGCCCACGAGCCGATCAACGAGGCGCGCGCCGGCTTCCCCATCGTGGTCAAGGCCGAGGTGGGCGCCGACGTCAGCGCCGCCAAGGTGCTGCTCTTCTACCGCGGCACGGGCCGGGAGGACTACCTCCTCCTGCCGATGAGCAAGAACAAGAAGGGCGTCTACGTCGCCCAGATCCCGGCGGACCAGGTCACCGGCAAGGTCCTGCAGTACTACCTCGAGGTGCGCGACAGCCGCGGGCGGCCGCAGGTGGCCAACGGCTCGGCGGGATCGCCCAACATCATCAGCATCGTCGAGGCGGCCGGCGACGGCTCGACGCCCGACGGCAAGGTCGGCGACGACGGCGAGGACCCGCTCGGGCGCAAGCGGACCGCGGTCAAGCGCAAGGACGACGACAAGACGCCGGTCCCCACGGGGCCGAAGCGGCGGCGCTTCTGGATCACCGCCGGCATCGGCACGGGCTTCGGCCTGGCCTACGGCTACTCCGAGTGCGCGTGGAACGAAGGGCCCCAACCGGACGGCCGGAACTACTCGGGCTTCTGCGTCGTGGGCGGGGAGTCCAAGAAGACCAAGATCAGCCCCGGGTTCGCCACGGCGCCGCTGCACGTGGCGCCCGAGTTCGGCTACTACATCACCGAGAAGTTCGCGCTCTCCCTGCAGGGGCGCTTCCAGGTGATCACCCTGGCCGACTCCGGCGCCGCGACCGCGGCCCCGGCCGGCGCGCTCCGCGGCCGCTATTTCTTCGGCGGCGAGCGGTTCCGCTACTACCTGTCGTTCGCCCTCGGCGGCGGCATGATCCGCCACACCGTCCCCTTGGGCAAGGTCGCGACCAAGGCCGACGACCCGGCGATCCAGGCGCGCAACATCAAGGACACCGTGCTCGGCGGCTATGTCCTCTTCGGCCCCGGCTTCGGCATCACCTGGGAGTTCTCCAAGTACGTGGGGCTGATGCTGGAGCTCAACGCCTGGGCCGGCGTCCCCAAGATCACCTTCAACCTCGACGTCAACGCCGGGCTCACCTTGAATTTCTAGCACCTCGCGCGAGGTCTCGCATGTCAACGCGCTTCACGCTCGCTGTGCTCGCCTTCGTGATGGCGGGTGCGTCCCCGGTTCTCGTCGCCGCGCAGCCCAGGCCGGCGGCGCCGCCAGCCGTGGCCAAGGCCCCGGCGGCCAGGGCCCCGGCCGCGGCGCCCGCACCGGCAGCCGACCAGGCGGCCGCCTTCAAGCACGTCGAGTTCCTCACCCGCAAGGCCCTCGAGCAGCTCGAGCTGCTCGAGTTCGACGCGGCCAAGAAGGCGCTCGGGGATGCCGAGGCGCTGTGCGAGAAGCACCGGCTCGCGGCCTATGCCGCGTGCGCCCGCGTCTCGATGATCCAGGGCGTGCTCGCCATCACCGCCTACAAGGACCGCTTCAACGGCCGCAAGGGGTTCGTGAAGGCGCTGACCGTCGACCCGAGCCAGAGGATCGACGCCGCCCTCTCCACGCCCGAGGCCGAGGAGATCTTCGCCTCCGCGAAGAAGGAGGCCGAGGCGGTGCGCAAGGCGGCCCCGCCGCCGCCCCTGCCGCCGCCGCCCGTCGCGGCCCCGCCGCGGGAGCCCGAGGGCGAGGGCGAAGGGGAGGGGGAGGCCGAGGAGCGCGAGGTCGACCCGCGCGACGTGCGCGGCATCCTCCACAACGCCGTCTCCGAGGCGCCGCAGAGCACGCCGGTCCGCATCAAGTGCGTGGTGGGGCCGGACGTCGCCGTCTCCAAGGTCTTCGTCTTCTACCGCGCCAAGGGGCGCGACGACTGGACCCCCGAGATCATGTCCCAGGCGCGCGGCGCCTACGTCGCGACCATCCCGGCGACGATGGTGAAGCCGCCGGCCGTCGACTACTACATCGAGGTGCGCGACGGCCGCGGCAGGGCCCAGATCGCGTCCGGCAACGTCATCTCGCCGCACCAGATCCGGGTGGTGCTGCCGCGCGCCCGGGGCGCGCGCCCCGAGGCCGTGGTGGCCCGGCGGCCGCTGGTCGAGGACGAGCTCGACGAGGCGGCGCGGGTCAAGCGCAAGAGGCGCGAGGCCGGCGCGAAGATGCCCATGTGGGCCCGCCTCGGCGTCGGCACCGGGTTCGGCTGGATCGGCAAGGGCGCGAAGCCCGACGCCGGCTCCAGCGCTGGAGCGCTCGAGGGCGGCGGCTTCGCGTCGGCGCCGCTGCACGTGGCGCCCGAGCTCGGCATCAACCTCACCGGCAACTTCGCCCTCTCGGTCGCCGGGCGGGTCCAGGTGCTGACGATGGCCGACAAGGGTGAGTCCCTCACCGGCGCCGGCCTCGTCCGCGGCTACTGGATGTTCGGCAGCGAGAAGCTGCGGCCCTTCGCCAACCTGGCCATCGGCGGCGGCTACATCATCCACACCACCGAGGTGCGCCCGTCGGGTGGGACGCTCAAGGCGAACAGCTTCATGGCCGGGCCGTTCCTCGCCGGCCTGGGCGGCGGCGTGAGCTACGCCCTCAGCCCGCGCGTCCTGATCCTCGGCGAGGTCCAGGCCATGATCGGCGTGCCCACGAACTTCACGTTCAACGTGGACGTGAACCTGGGCGTCGGGTTCGTGTTCTAGTCCCACGCGTACCCCACCGCGTGCCAGAAACCAGCGTCAAGTCCATTCTCCCGATGGGGAGGTGTAACTGTCGCCGGGCAGGCGTCCGCGGCAGCTGCGAATTCGGGATCCCTTGGAACCTACACGGACCTGACGCGGGCGAGCAAGGATCTCAACGGGGCAGGCCAGCGCACCCCTACAGCGGGACCATCCGGAAGCGCGCGATGTAGGTGTAGTTCGAAGTGGTCATCGTGTAGACCACCACGTAGTCGTCGGGAGCCACCGTGACGAAACGCCACGAGTTGAGGCGGTTCGGCGGATACGAGTAGGTCATGATCGGCCTGACACCCGATACCAGGGGGATGCCGTCCGGATCGAAGGCTTCGAACAAGAGGACGGGGGCCGTGCTTCCGCTCGATTGGGCCGCATCCTTCATGTGCACGAACTTGCTCCCATCCCACGCGAGCTGGAGACCGGCGCCCCCGAGGTAGCGCTCACTCAGGACAAGCGGCTCGCCCGAGGAGTCCACAATGGTACGGAAGCCGGCATAGACCGGCTCAGGGGGCCAGTTGTCGGAGCAGCCCGGATCGCCGGGGTCGTCGTACGGAAAGCGCTGGTAGCAGCGGCCGTTGTAGAGAAGGACCCCCCGCTGACCGTTGGACCCGATCAAACAATGGTAGCTCGTCTGAAAGTCCGCCGGGATCAAGTCCCATTGCCCGAGCATGTCCACATCAAGCGTCTGCGGGAGCACCTGAAGGAACCAGGCAGCGCACCCGCCCGGTCGCTGCATCGTCCGGCAGTTGACTACGTTGTCGCCAACGAACTGCGCATCGGCGAGCGGCTGCGCGCGGCTCTCCGTCGGGGCGAACGTCATCAGCTCTCCGCGCGAGGGGTTGTTACGACGGGATCAACGTTCATTGATTTCTTCTCCAGGTTCGCCTTCGCCTTCGGAACGCCGAGCCATGCCTCGCGAGAGACGGGACGGATGATGGCCCCTGTCTGCCCCAGACCCCTTCGGAGCGGCCGATGCGCCTCCTGACGTCCGCGCGGCCGCCTCCTGCGAGCCGTCTCAGACCAGCCCCTGCGCTCCCCGCCTCCCTGGCTACACCGCCGCTCCCCGCAAACCCGGTTTGATTTTCCTATCCGTCCTATCCGTCTGAAACCTCCGGCACCTCATCGACAGCGTTCAGTTCACTTATCGTACGGTTGGCCGACTGTTCATGAGCAGGATGGCCAGCAAGCGGCCCAGTTCTCCTGTTCGAGCCGGCTGACGATCTCTTTCTGGAGGGCTACGTCGAGGTCCACGAAGTAGGCGCAGAAGCCGGCCACGCGCACGAGGAGATCGCGGTGCCTATCGGGATTGTCGATCGCGTCCTGCAGATCGTCGCTTGTCACAACATTGATTTGAATCTGTCCGCCGCCCATGTCCAGGAGGTACGTGTTCACCAGGCAGGCCAGCATCTGTCGGCCGGTGTCGCCGGCGACCAGCGAGGGCAGGAGCTTGACATTGAAGCTGGAGCCTCCTGCCGAGCGCGAGAAATCGATGTTGCTCGCGGCGTGTAGAACACAGGTCACGCCCTCCTTGCCTTGGCCCTGGGAGGGAGAAGCGCTGTCGCTGATCGGCCTGGTCGCATTGCGGCCGTCGGGCGTCGCCGGGAAGCTTGTCGTCGTCTCCACGTGCATCCTGAAGGACGCCAGCATGGGAAGGAACATGGTCTTGCCTTGCTGCTGGCTCTGCTGCGAGCGCTGCTTGACCGCGTCGCAGAATACCTGCGCGACGTGAGCGGCGAGCTTGTCGACGCGATTGGGATCGCTGTCGGACCCCTCGTCGTTGCCGTATTTCGGGGCGTCGCGGAGGAGCTGCTGGAGGGTGGCGTACTGGCCGGCGAAGTTCGCCTGGATGGCCGCCACCAGCTCGCTGGCGGTCGCCTGCTTGTCGTCGAAGAGCACCTTCTTCATGGCCGCCAGCGAGTCCGCCGCCGTCCCCAGGCCCATGCCCCAGACGCCGCTCAGCCAGTACTCGGCACCGCCGGCGTGGAGGTCGAGCCCGCGTTCGACGCACTTGCTGGTCATCGCCGAGGCGAACGGGTCGCACCAGGTCCAGCCGATGGGCTGCATGTCGTCAATCTTCTTCTGCAACGCCCCGTCGTATGCCGTCAGGAGGTCGTCGAAAGACTTGGGACTCGCCGACGCGAGGTTGCTGAAGTCGCACAGCTTGACATTGGGCGCCTTGTACGTGCGACAGCGCCCCGAGATCATGACCTCGTTGCAGCCCATCACGTGATAGTCGCGCGCGTGTTCCTGGGGTATGCCGAAGCTGGTCAGGCCGGTGACGATTGCCGCGTCGCTGTAGAAGGCCGGATGGCCGAGACCCATTTGCACCGAGCGCACGCACTCGGGCACGAACTCCTTCGGCGTCTGTTGGTGGAGGCGCACGGTGACGTTCGGATAGGGCACGCGGGCCATGCGCAGGGCATTGAGGAAGAGGAACGAGGTGCGGTTCGTGGCGTCTCCCCCGCTCGGCGTCTGGCCGCCGACGGTCAGGCTGATGACCTGGGCCGATCCCATTTCGTTGGACTTGAGTATCAGGCACGCCAGGAGCTACGCGGCGTCGACGTCGCTGATGTCGCCACGGAATGGCTCGAGGTACTGGTCGGGGCGCCCGAGCGATACGGCCACCCCCCCGGTCAGGCGCGCGAGCAGGTGGATGAAGTGTGTCAGCTGGACGGCCTCGCGGAAGGTCGCCGGCTTCTCGGTCGTCAACTTGTGGCAGGTGTCGGCGATGGTCTTGTACTCCTGCGCCTGCTGCTGGTCCTGCTCGGCGCCCGCCAGTTGGCTGGCCTCGTCCCCGTAGCGGCCGATGAAATCCTGGGCGGCCACGACCGTGGTTCGCAGCGCCGTGTAGAAGTCGCTCTGGCCCGCCTCGTCAATGTCCGCGAGCAGCCCGCCGAGCCCCTGGCCGAGGATGCGCGGGTAGTCGGGCGCATAGTGGTTGGCGCCCTGGCAGGTGACGCCCTTGCCGCTCACGGCGTCGTTGACGTCCTGGCAGGTGAGGCCATGGCCGGACAGCTCGGAGCCGTGGTTGGCACAGATGTCGTCGACGATAGCTTGCACCGCGTCGCGGTCGGGGTCGCCGGCCGAGGGGTTGAGCAGCTCTTCGAGCTGCCGGGCGTGAGCCAGCAGGCAGTCGCCCTGCGGGCAGTTCGTTGCTGTCAGTTCCTGATACAGATTCAGGAGCGAGCCCACGATCAGCTCTTGCTTGCGGATCGTCGGCTTGTTGTCGAGGGTCATGATATCGATCAGATCGCGGAAGAAGTGGGCCGCGCGCAGCTCCTCGGACTCGGCGGTGTACCTGGGCGGGATGGTGCGCTGGTAGATGAGGCGCCAGGAGCCGCGCTGCTTGCTGCACTCGTCGCGGATCGCCTGCCGCAAGGCGTCGATGCGGGCCGACGAGTCGGGCACGTCGGGGACGATCGACGTCGAGCCACCATCGGGCGATCCGGCATCAGGCGATCCGGACGGCTTGCTGGTGCATCCGGGGAGAGCCAGGCCGATGCCGGCGATGCCCATTCCGACCAGGAACTCGCGCCGAGAGAATGGTTCGAGGGGCGGGAGGGTCGCGTCCCGGCCGCGGTCGTTTCCGAGTGAGCTGCGAGCTTTGCGCGCCATGGTACGACTCCTTGTGCCTTCTGGGCTCATCTTCCTGCAACCTTCAAAACTCTAACATCTCTCATGTCCGGTTAGCAAGCGAAATCCAGTGAGATCGATCACTTGCAGCTTGTGGTCGCAAGTGCCGCGCACCCCGCGACAGCCCCGGCGGCTGACGATCTCGACGGGGTCTCGACGTAGAGCGACGCCCGCACTGCCGCCTGGGGCGTGCCGCAGGAAAACGTGCTCGCCGGCCGCCGGAGCCACACCTGTGAAAAGCTGAGGAGTCATGATCCCTTGGGGCTCAACCGATCATAGGAGACGCTAACATGTCTTCGGCAGGCCACGGCAAGATCATGCCTGACCGTCTGCGAGAACCTTCGCTTCTATTCCCATGGCGGCGAGCCGTCTTGCCATGGCGCCCACCATCTGTCGAGACGGGCCCACCAGCTCGGCCGCGCCATGGGGTATTCCGAGCCGCTCGTACTTGTGTTCGGCAAACCCGTGCAGCGTCAGCAGTTCGACGGGCAGCGGCCGGGCGAGCGCGGCCAGGAAGCGGCCGATGGCCTCGAGTGACTCGTCGTCGGTGTTGAATCCTTCGGCCAGCGTCAGGCGCACCGTGACTTCGACGTCCATGTGAGCAAGGCGCGCGAGGTTCTCGAGGATCTGGGCATTGCCCGCATGCGTCCACGTTCTGTGTGCCTCGGGCAGCACGTGCTTGAGATCGAAGAGGACGAGATCGCTCTGGGTCGCCAGCCGCCGCAACGCCTCCCAGCTCGCACATCCGGCGGTCTCGACGGCCACGTGCACGCCGGCCTGTCGGAGCAGCGCCGCCACCCGGCAGGAGAAGCCCGCCTGGAACAGCGGCTCGCCGCCCGAGAGCGTCACGCCTCCACCGGACCGACGGAAGAACACCAGGTCCCGCGCCAGCTTCTCGGCGCAGTCTTCGGGTGACATGCGCGTCCCGACAATCTCGATCGCACCCGCGCGACACGCCGTGACGCATGCGCCGCAGAAGTCGCACCTGTCGCGGTCGATCGTCCGCGCCCCCGTGGGATTCGTGCCGAAGACGCCACGAGGGCAAATTTCGCGGCAGTGTCCGAGACCCTTGCACAGCCGCGCCGAGATCGCCAGCTGGGGTCCCGCGTGCCAGGTCTCGGGGTTGTGGCAGTAACGGCAGCGCATCGGGCAGCCTTTAAGAAACAAGGTGGAGCGGATCCCCGGACCGTCGTGTACCGAGAGCCGCTGGATGCGGACGACCATGCCGTCTGTCCGGTCTATTTCGGCCATACCGGCCATACCTGCAGCAGCGCTCCGTTGGCGTACAAGATTCCTCATGCCCGACTCATAGCACCGGCGATACCATCTCGGCCGGGCCTGCCAAGTATCGAGAGTGTCTGCAGTTCCGGCAAACGAGCTGGCCATCGCCGTGTTGTCGGGGCCGCAGGGTGGTGGATAGTGTGTGTCGACCATAGGCGTTTCGAACTGCCTCCCAGCGCGCGCCCCGGAGTACCGCCACCCCGCAAGTGTACGTCTGATAGGTGCATAGGGCATTCGATGTGCATCCCCGGGCGTCGCCCCGGAGTACCGCCACCCCGCAAGTGTACGTCTGATAGGGGACATAGGGGGTATCCGTTTAACCGGAGGAGCCCTGTTCAGCCGCCCGCCACGGGCGGTTCGCTGGAGGACGCTCCAGGCTTGGCGGGTGCCCGCGCGCTTGCGGTGGGGCGGGCGGCACGACCCGGGGCCGCTGGGTGGCAAT
>JACRCY010000572.1 GCA_016218785.1 Deltaproteobacteria bacterium | reverse complement strand
GGCGCACGGCCCGCATGGGCGTGGTGACCTTGGCCGCCGGCGACAGCACCCCGTCCTCCGGCGTGCTCGCGTCGGCGGCGGCCCGGGCCGCCGCCCGGGCGGCGGCCTTCTGCGCGGCCGCCCGCTCGGCCGCCGCGACCCCGGCGGCCACGGCCTTCTGCGCCTCGCGCCGGGTGAGCAGCTTGCCGAGCAGTCCCTGGCTGTGCTCGGTCAGGTGGATGAAGACCACCCCCATGCCCCGGGGGCGCTCGGAGACGCGCACCACCTCCCCCACGCCCTCGACGGTCTCGATCTCGTCCATCAGCACGGTGAACTTGAGGTTCACCTTGGTCCCGACCGGCAGCGGGTCCTTCGACTTGATGAACACGCCCGAGCGCGAGATGTTCGAGACGTACTCGTTGATGAACGCCTCGACGCTCGCGAACTCGCGGTTGATCTCCACCCGATCGGCGCGCGGCACGAACCCCTTCGCTGACCGGCTCATGAGTTCCCCTCCGCCTTGCTCTCGCCACGGCCATTCGGGGCCCGGCCACGGCCCGGCTCGGGCTCGCGGCTCCCCGGCCGGATCTCGAACTGCTCCAGGTGGAAGCTCCCCTTCGGCCGGACCACGATCTGCTTCTGGACCTTCTTCTCGACCGCCTCGACGAACTCGTGCTCGGTGGTGGTGAGGAGGTTGGCGATCTCGGGGTGCGCCAGGACGGTGATCACGTCGTCCGGGATGGTCCAGGACTGCCGCCGTACCTCGCGGAGCAGCTCGTAGGCGATGGTGGTCTTCGCCTTGAGGTATCCCTTCCCCTCGCAGTAGAAGCACGGCTCGGTCAGGGTGCGCCCGAGGCTCTCGCGCGTGCGCTTGCGGGTCATCTCCACCAGGCCCATGTCGGAGATCTTGGTGACGTTGACCCGCGCCTTGTCGCCGCGCAGCGCCTCGTGGAACGCGCGCGACACCTTGTCGCGGTTCGCGTCGCGGTCCATGTCGATGAAGTCGATGACGATGATGCCGCCCAGGTTGCGCAGGCGGAGCTGCTCGGCGATCTCGCGGCACGCCTCGAGGTTGGTCTTGGTGATGGTCTCCTCGAGGTTGCGGCGTCCGACGAAGCGCCCGGTGTTGACGTCGATCGAGGTCAGCGCCTCCCCCTGGTCGAGGATGAGGTAGCCGCCGCTCTTGAGCCACACCTTGCGCTGCAGCGCCCGGTCGATCTCGATCTCGATGCCGTAGCCGTCGAAGATCGGCTCCGACCCCTCGTACAGCTCGAGCTTCGACAGGTACTGCGGCATGAAGGCGGAGACGAACTTCTGGATCCGCTCGAACTCGGCCTTCGAGTCGACGATGAGCTGCGACACCTCGTCGGTGAAGAGGTCGCGCACGGTCCGGAGGAGGAGGTCGAGGTCGCTGTAGAGGAGCGCCGGCGCCTTGGCCACGCGCTCGCGCCGGAGCGTCTCGTTCCACAGCTTGATGAGGAAGTCCATGTCGGCGCGCAGGTCGGCCTCGGGCACCCCCTCGGCCACGGTGCGCACGATGAAGCCCGCCCCCTTCGGCCGCATCGAGTCGACGATGTCGCGCAGCCGCTTGCGCTCCCGGTCGCTCTGGATGCGCCGCGAGATGCCGACGTGATCCACCGTCGGCATGAAGACCAGGTGGCGGCCCGGCAGCGACACGTAGGAGGTGATGCGCGCCCCCTTGGTGCCGATGGGCTCCTTGACCACCTGCACCAGGATCTCCTGCCCTTCCTTCAGCAGGTCCTGGATCTGGGCGCCACGGCCCTGGCGCGCCGCCTCCTCGCGCTCCTCCTCGTCGCCGCGCTCCTCGTCCTCCTCGGCGAACAGGCGCAGGTAGTCGTCGGGCGCGCCGCGCACGTCGCCGACGTAGAGGAACGCGGCCTTCTCGACGCCGATGTCCACGAAGGCCGCCTGCATGCCGGGCAGCACGCGCGCGACCTTCCCCTTGTAGACGTTGCCGCCGACGCCGCGGCCGCGCTTGCGCTCGAGGTAGAGCTCCGCGAGGATGCCGTGCTCGATCAGCGCGACCCGGGTCTCCGGGCCGTCCGCGTTGACGACGATGGTGGCGTGAGCGCTCATGCGGCCCTGTAGGGCGCGTGAGTCATGGGTACCGCAGTCAAGGCTCGTGATCCCTGCAAAGAGTTGCACATCGTGCCACCGCCCGCGACACGAATGTCGCACCGCGGAGTGGCCGAGGGCCTGTCTCGACCATGCGGTTAGCACAGTTCCATTCGGATTTCAACGACCTGGCCAAGGGAAGACCCGTGGCACGTCGGTTGCTAGATCGGCCCACCGGAGGCTGCTCCAGGTTCATGCCTCACGAAGTCCCAGGTCGGGCGCCTCCTCCTCCACCCGAGCGGCCGCGGCCGCTCGGACTGCTAGCTTGCCCAGAGGGCGCGCTACCACTAAGACCGCACCCCCGGGCGTAGACATAGAAGCACCGGTTGTTGGCCTTGTCCTAGTTGGCAGGTGTTGGGTCGCAGGCCCTGGGAGAGTTGCCCCAGGGCCGTTTTCTTGTCCGCAGGTCGTGGGGTGCCGGCGCGAGCGGCACCCCGTCGCGCTCCTGCGCGTCGAGGTGGTCGGGACGCTGCTGGGGAGAGGACGGAGGCTGGGGCCGCACGTGCGGCCCGGCAGGACGGCGACAGCTACTGCTGCTGGATCCGCTCGACGCTGTTCAACCCGGCGGCGCCGGAGTGCCCGCCGACGATGAAGATGTAGCCGTTGAGCCTGACCAGCTGGTAGTAGGCGCGCGGGGTGATTGGCGCCGGCGCGCCGGCCTGGTTGTTGAGGATCACGAGGTTCGGCGCGCTCGGGTTGGTGTCGAACGGGAACCGCTTGCTGGCCGAGTTGATCACGCTGGGTCCCCCGCCGATGGTCTGCGACGCCGCGCCGTAGAGGTCGAACAGGCACGTGTAGCTCGCAGGCTCGTTCGGATCGTGACCGTAGACGACGGCGTCGTGCCCGAAGGTGAACTGCGGCGGGCCCTGCCCCTGCAGCGACCACTGCGTCGGGTCGGCGGTGGAGCTGCACGTCGTCAAGAGCGCGCCGGCGACGGGCGGCCAGGTGGCCAGCAGCTCGCAGGCCTCGAAGTTCTTCTCGCCGCTGTTGTTGTTGCCGGCCACGCTCCAGGAGTTCAGCCCCTGGGCCGCCACGACCCACACTCGGGGATCACTGCCGTAGAGCTTGGGCAGCGCCCGGTGCGTCGGCCGCGGCAGCCGGTTGACGCGGTCTGCCCAGCGCCCGCGCGCCGTCGGCACCACCGACATGGGCCCCTCCGCCACGTGCTGGCGAACCTGCCGGGCCATGGAGCCGCCGTAGACCCGGCACAGCGAGTCCCAGCCGTCGCAGTTCTGGTCGACGGAGTCGCCGCACGGATCGTAGGCCCCCGGGTGGATGCCGTTCGCGTTCGTCGGGTTGCAGCCGATGGTGCCCTGGCCGGAGAAGAAGTCGTTCCCCTCGGTGCCGCTGTCGCAGCAGTCGTCGCCGCCACAGGCGATCGAGACGTGGCCGTCGCCGTCCGCGTCGGTGTCGCAGGCGCAGGGGTCATCGATGCCGTCGCAGTTTTGGTCGATGCCGTCGCCGCAGATCTCGGTGGCGCCGGGGTTGATGCCGGGCGCGGTCGTGGGATCGCATCCGAGCGACTGCTCGGTGCCGTTGTCGCAGCAGTCGGTGCCGCCGCACCAGGCCGCGGTGTAGCCGTCGCCGTCCTCGTCCGGGCAGCTCGCCGTGCAGTACGGGTCGTCGGCGCAGTCGGCGGTGTCGGCGCAGTCGATGAGCCCATCGCAGTCGTCATCCTTGCCGTTGGTGCACCGGCCCCGCTCATCGGGCGGGCCCGGGTGGACTTCCGGATCGGTGTCGTCGCAGTCGCACGGCATCTGGTCCGGCGAGGCGCAGGCCCAGTCGTAGTAGCCGTCGCCGTCGAGGTCCTGGCACGGCGGCTGCGCCGCCGGCGGGCAGAAGGTCGGATCGTTGCGCCCCTGGTTGGTCACCAGGGGGAAGAACGCGTGCGGAAGCACCATGTGTTGGGTCTCGTTGACGAAGTACCCGGTGACGCTCTGCAGCGCGCCGGTCGCGTAGTCGACCTCGACGCTCTCGGCGCTGCTCAAGAAAGCGCCGTTGCCATCGGTGTTGTCCGAGCGGCCGCCCGCGATCAGTAGGAAGTACTTCTTCTGCGTGGGGTCGGTGTCGTTCTCGTGGACGATCGGTACGCCGTCGAGCCCCTCACGGGCGGTGTTGAGCTTCACGCCCGTGTCCCGCCACACCGAGAGGGAGCCGAACGGCAGCGGGTCGAAGCCCTCCAGGGCCGCGCAGGGGGTGTCGGCGCGGCTCACCGGGCAAGCCGCCGTCGGCGTGCCGCCGTCATCGGTGAGTGTCAGGGTGGCGCCGTTCGCGGTGTTGGCGAAGATCACGAACTTCTGGTCGGTGGCGTTCCACTTGTAGAGGTTGTAGGCCGACGCGTACTGCACGGGGTCCCAGTGGAGCTGGACGCTCGTGAGGCCCGCCGTGACGTCCGCGGCCGTGACCTGAATGGCCGCCTCGTAGCCGCCCAGGGTTTCGCGGATCGTCCCGCCGCCGTCGTCGATCGTGGCCGACACGCGGTACCGGTAGGTGCCGGCAACGAGGCTGCCGCCCGTGACCGGCGCCCCGCGCAACCGGCCCGGCGCGGGCGTCAGGGCGCCGAAGCCGTCGTCGGTGAAGCACTTGATGCCGGTGATGCCGCTGTCGACGCCCGCCACGCCGGCCGCGAGCAGCACCTCGCTGCGGGAGCGTCCATCGGCGGCCTTGGTCCGGTAGATGTTGTACGCCGTGGCCGTGGTCGGCGCCGGTGGCACGGTCCAGCACACCTTGAGCGTCCCGCCTTCGTTCAGGATCACCACCTCGTCGGAGGCGAGCCCCTCGCCGAAGTCGCCGATGGCCGAGACTCGGTAGTACCAGGCGCCGATCGGCAGGCCACCCGTGCCCTCCACCTTCGGCGTGTGGGCCATCGGCATGGTCTCATAGCCGAGGATGAAGGCGTGCTCGACCGTGTCGAGCGCGGTCACCGGGTTAGGGCTCGGGTTCTGGATGCTGTTGGTGGCCGTGCCACCGATGGCGTAGAGGTGC
Source organism: Deltaproteobacteria bacterium (assembly GCA_016218785.1). Taxonomy (GTDB): domain Bacteria; phylum Myxococcota_A; class Polyangia; order JACRCY01; family JACRCY01; genus JACRCY01. The sequence goes on along the minus strand of JACRCY010000572.1, from coordinate 30,371 downwards.
CGCCCCACTCGGATCATGGTCAGCCCGGCGCGCGGCTGCTGGTCGGCCACCAGCCCGCCCAAGGTGTTGATGACACGGGGAGTGGTCGCGTCGTAGTACTGCTGGGACTCATGCCAGGGCCCGGGGAGCCCGCCGAGGTCGACCTCACTGAACTCCACCGACGCCACGGCCGTGTTGGTGTCGTTCAGACCGCCGGCAGCGTAGATGAAGGCGTGGCCGAACTCGTCGCACCCGGTGGCTGACGCGAGCAGGTAGCGCTTGGTCTTCAGGCCCCCGGTGGTGTCCTGCCACGTGTTGCCGGCCGCCTGGAACTTGCAGATGGAGGATGGCGTCAGCACGATCGAGTAGTAGAAGCCCGCCTGGCCGTCGGGGTTGATGGCCTCGATCGGGTACGCGCCGTTGTTGGGGCAGTTGGGGCTCAAGCTGATGGTCGCGCTGGTGGCGCTGTTGATCGTGGTGGTGATGGGGCAGAGCCAGTTCCCCTGCGCGTCATAGCGCCCGGTCCCGCTCGTGCACGTGGTGGTCCCCGCCGGCATCACGATCCAGAACGTGGTGCCGCCGGAGCCGGTGTCGGGCACGAGGCCGGAGCCCGTGACCTCCATGTTGGTGCTGGAGCAGTCGGCGCCAGCGAAGGTGAAGGGCGTCACAGTCTCGATGCGCGGGGGCGGCAGCGCCATGATCTTGAAGATGCCGGGGGTGGTGCCGTTGACCAGCCACTCGGCCGCGAGCAGGTCGGGGTTGACGACCCAGACGTGGTAGTCACCGACCGGCATGTGCTTGCTCTCCGACGGGCAGAGCGCGGTCAGGTGCTGGCCGTCGATGAACCCCACGATCTTGGCATCGTAGAGGTCGCCGGTGGCCAGCTCCTGCCAGCGGACGTTGGGGGTGGACTGGAAGCCGGTGCCGACGATGGTGACCAACTGGTCGGAACTGATGCCGTCGGCCGGATCACCCCGCGACGCCGAGGCGGGCTTGACCTCGGTCACGGTGGGCGGCGCCTGCGCGCTGATCCACAGGGCGCACGTGAGCGAGGCGAAGGAGCCGTCCGGGTTGACGATGGTGACGGTGTAGAGCCCCTGCTCCCGCGCCACGTCGGCGGGGACGGTGATGGTGGCGATCCCGCCCGCGCCGCCGTCGTCGAAGCCGGTGACGGTGGCGGTGAAGGTGTACTCGGTGCCGGTGTCGCAGTTCCGGAGGGTGACCGAGGCCCCGTCCTGGAAACCGTCACCGATGATCTCGACGTCGTTGTCCTGCGCCCGCGCGATGGCCGCGGGCACGACCTCCTCGATGCGCACGCCCGTGCCGCCGTCGGGGATGTAGCCGTCGGGCTGCTGGAAGCCGTCGGGGACGTAGCCGTCCGGCGGCACCCAGGCGTCGTCCTGAGCGTCCTCCTGCGCATCCTCCTGGGGCGCCACGTCCTGCTGCGGCGCCGCGTCCTGCTGGGCGGGGTGGGCTTCCCCCCCGCACGAGCACCCCGGTCCGAGCAAGACTACGAAGAGCGCGAACGCGGTCACGCCCGCGAGCCCGAAGTTTCGGTTCGACATGGGCACCTCCTCCCGCACAGCGGGTGGCACGTGGGGGCGATGCTACACCAGTAGTAGTACGGGCCACAACACGGGGAGGGAGGAGAATCCTGGTCCCATCTCGGTGGCACCCGGACGCGGCCGGCCGCCCGCGCCCGCGTGGCTTCGCGGATGTGGCCGGGTCGGGCTCAGGACCCCGGCGGGGGGTACATGAATGAACCCCGGGCCGGGGTCAGGACCCCGACGGGGGGTACATGAATGAACCATGGCCGGGGTCTGGACCACCCCCGGGGGTACATGAATGAACCATGGCCGGGGTCAAGACCAGCCCCGGGGGTACATGAATGAACCCCGACCGGGGTCAAGACCAGCCCCGGGGGTACATCAAGGAACCCTGGCCGGGGTTTGGACCACACCTTGGCCTACATGTGCTTACCTGTGGTAAGAGGCGTGAAGGCCGGCGGCGCAACCGCCGGCCGTGGTTCGCGGGCGTCTGGGCTGGTGGGGTGTAGCCGCTCGGGCTGGATGACCCGCGCGCCCCGGGTCGCGGCGCAGGAGACCGGCCCGTGGCTACGGCTGGCTCAGGCGGAGAGACCGTCCTCGGCGAGGGGCGCGAGCAGGCGCGCGGCGAGCGCGCTGGTGGCGGGGACGGCGATGTCGATGTTGGCCGATACGCGCACGACGTAGAGCCGCAGGGCGTCGACGAACGCGTCCAGCGGCTGGCGCAGGTTGACGGCCGGCGGCGCGCCCGGCTGGAGCTTGGTCAGCCCCAGCGCCTCGCCGTACTCGGCCTGCGCCGCGCGGATCGCGGTGATGAAGCGCTCGCCGCCCAGCCCGCGGATGAGCGCCTCGTGGCCGTGGCCGGCAAGGTGATCGAGCCGGGTCTGCGACTCGGACCACTCGACCGGGTACGAGGCCTGCGTGAACTTGAGCCGGTCCGGGTAGGTCGCCGCGATGACGTCGCGGACCTTCACCGCCTCGGGGGCGTCGGGGAGCCGCGCCCAGCCGCACAACCACAGGTAGAGCGCGGCCCAGCCGTCGTCAACCCTGGTGTCGGCGCGCCGGAGCCGCTCGGGATCGGCGTCCCCCGGCCCGGCGTGCCGGCTCGCCGCGGTCTGCTGCAGTTGGCCATGCGTGGTGGCCACGTCCTCGAGCGCGGCCGCGATGGGCGCGGGCAGCGAGGCCTCGGCGCGGCCCACCGTGAGGATCTTGGTACCGACTGCGAGGGCGGACGGGACGCTGTACTTCGGCAGCACGACCAGGTTGACGGGGGAGAACGGGAAGGTGTCGGCCATGGGCGTCTCCTCGGCAAGATCAATGAAGCTCTGGACGGTCAGCACCGTACAGGAGGACGGTCGGAAAGGCAAGCCCCAGTCGGGGCCCAGTCGGGCTCGACAAGCTCCATTCCACAGCGACCCCGCCCTCCGGCCTGGCGCCCCCCACCGGACGGAGGTCGCTCCGCCTCTGCCTATGGCGCGCGCCCGGTGCCGGTCACGCGTAGACTGCTGGTCCCGTTCGCGAGCGTAGCATCGATGTCCACCACCCCGCGCGTGAGGCCCACCCGGCGCCGCGCTGGCGCGGCTGCCGCGGGCGCGGGCGCGCGCCCCCACGACCTCCGGGGCGTGCGCCGCGGACCCCGTCTGCCCTGTGGTCCCCCAAGGGCCCGCCACACACGCGTCCCGCATGCCGCAGCTCGCTCGCCTTCACCCACCCCAACGCCCCGGCGGTCTTCCCTTGCACTCTCAACGGCGATGCCGAGCCTGGTTCCGTCCTCGGTCGTCCCCTCCCGCGCTCGCCAAAGCAGTTTCATCTTCTTGTCCGTTTCAACTACGCTACCTACATCGCGCGTTTCCACTTGGTGCCGCTGTAGGCGGCGGGCCAGTTGAAGCATCTGCAGATCGGAGGGCCGCAATGCGCCGTCGGGCTCGCGTGGTGGTGTCGTCTGTCTTCTTGTGTGTCCTCGGGTGGTCCGGCACGGCGTCGGTGCTCCTCGGGTGTGGAGATCCCCCGGCACCCGGGGTGCTGGAGGTGGCTATTGAGGGGAAACCTGCTCCGGAGTTGGGCATCTCGTCGGTGGACATCACCGCGAGCCGCGTCGACGTGGTTCATTCCGACACGCCGACGGGATCCGAGAAAGTGATCACCGTGGCCCAGGGGACCTTCACGACCAGAATCGTCGCCGTGGCGGCGGCGCTGCCGCTGCAGGCCGGCCTCTTCTCCGTGCCCCCAGGGTACGTGCATCAGATCCGCTTCATCACCGAATCGATCAAAGTCATCAAGGACGGGGCGGACTACGATGTGAAACTCCCGAGCGGCCCGCAGACGGGTCTCAAGATAATCCCGGCCGATGAAACACAACCGTTCCCCGTCAAAGCGGACACCATCACAGTCGTCAAGGCGGTCTTCGATCCCGAAGTCCAAGTCACTTTCAACGAGCACCGCACGAACGAATACATCGTGAAGCCGGTACTGGTTGGAGAACTCGCAAGCGAGGATATCTTCATCCCGCCCCAGTTCGTTCCTGGCCAAGTCTACGCTCTCTTCGCCGAGGACACCGACCAAGCGACCGTCGATTCGATCAATGCAGAGATAGGTGCGACTGTCGCGCGCCGCTCCGCACGTCACCCCTGGTACACCGTCCAGCTCCCCTCTGGCTCCGACGAGAACGCTGCAGTCGCTTTCTATCGGGCCAAGCCCCAGGTTCGCTGGGCCATGCGGAACTACAACGCTCACAGCCTGAACCGCTTGCCCGCCGACTTCAGCGGACCCGGTGACACGACCCAGTACTGGCTGTTCCAGACTGAGAGCCCCGCGGCTTGGGACACGACCGTGGGGGATAGTCGGGTGGTGTTGGCAGTCGTTGATCACGGCGCGAATCTCGCCCACGAGGAACTCCAGGAGAATGTCTTCTTCAACGTCGGAGAGATCCCCCACGAGGTGCGGTTCACCGAGGACTGCCGTCCGCGAGACCCACCCATCGACATCTCGACGCTGGTTCTGGATGCTGATGGCGACGGCGCGACCACGCTTCGCGACTTCAACATCGAACCGAACCGCAGCCTTCTCCTAGGCATCCTTGGCCGGTCGGACTTCGTTCGCCTCGACGACCTCATTAACGAGGGCTGCGGGCTTTTCGAGGACACCGAAGACAACGACTCGAACGGCCACACGGATGACCTTGTCGGGTGGGACTTCGTCGGTGACGACAACTGGCCCTACCCTGACCAGATTCCAATCACGTGCAACACCATGGCACACGGTGGGGCCGTCGCGGGAATCGCAGGAGCGACCGAGGATGGAGAGAGCATATTCGCGGCCGCCGGGCTCCGGGCCCCTAACTACGTGGGGCAAGCGTGGCGCGTCAGGATCTTGGTGACGCGGGCGTTCGCTCCCGAAACCCAGATGATGCCGTACGACAGGGTACATGATGCGCTCGACTACTCGATTGGCCTGGGTGCGAGCGTGATCAACGCGAGTTGGTCCGAACTCTGCGCTCCCCAGAACGACAGCGTGCCCGAGAAGTACCGCTGCAGCGACGCGGACCGGGCGGACAAGGCCGAGTCCATGCGCCGGACGTTCGAGATCGCCAACATCGGTCAAGCGCTCTTGGTGGTCGGTGGCGTCAACTACGCGGTGGATCTCGGCAAGGATGGCGTGCAAGATCTGCCCACGGAACTGGGGCTGGACACCCAGATCAGCGTCACGTCAGTCCGGCAAGATGACTCTTTCCCCGCGGACCTGCGGATCTCATGGGGCGCCGGCGCCTACCAGATGGCGGCTGCCGGGATCGACATGTCGGTGCTGTCGGCAAAGCGCATCAACCTATCGAGCCTCCCTGGTGACCGCTGCCTCGGTCTTGAGACCCACGATCCAGAGGGAGTGGAGCCCGCACTCGAATCGGGCAGCTCCCTAGCTGCGCCGCAGGTAGCAGGGGTGGCGGTGTTGGTCATCGCCACCGATTTCGACCGACTCGCCCATGATCCGGCGGCTATCAAGCAACGGATTCTCCGCGGCGGAAACTGCGACCTTCCGTCCTTGGACGGCCGCGTCGAACGAGGACGGAGGCTCAATGCGCGGGGCGCGGTTGAGGACCTCGATCTTTGCTAGTAGTCTGATGGCCGTAGTGGTGGCGGCGTGCAATGCGCCGTCAAGGGCGCCCGAGGAAGGTGGTCGTGTCCTCTTGCCCGACTCGACCACAGTCCAGTTCGAGACGGTCACCGCCGCGTACTGGTGGAATGCAATTGGGTACGACTTTCGGCTAGTCGGTAGGGCTCATCTCGGAACCTCTTCGATCCGCGTGGCCGTCCAGCGGGAAGGGCTGCTCAACTCCTGGAGCCAAGTTGCACTGCTCCGGGTCGACGAAGACTCCGCGGACTGCTCAGATCCCACAGCGCTGTCGTGCTCCGACGCCAGGCCGGCGGCCTGCCGCTGGGATCAGCTCGATGTGGGAGAGGTTGACGTGACCGAGGAAGGGGATGGCGTGGTCGCAGGCGAGGTCCTGTCACGTGACGGGGCTTCGTTGATTGGCTTCCGGGTGCGGCCAATCGTCTACGGACCACGCCCCGACTGCGCGCCGGTGCCAGAGGAGTTCTCCGAGCTGTGCTGCTCCCCGTGGCCCGAGTGCGTGGTCGCGTGCCAGTAGGTTTCCGGCAACGGGTGCGGTAAGGGTGACGCCTAGAGTCTACCTGCTTGTCGCCGGGCTCGTCCTGGGTTCGTGCGGGGAGGAACTGAAGCGGTGTGGCGCCGACTCGGGCCGGTGCCCAGAGTCGCAACGGTGCGTGTGGATCGGAGGAGAAGGGGGCGCGATGCGCTGCGCCTACGTCTGCACCACTTCCGCCGACTGCTCCGATGGGAAGGTCTGTACCGGACATGGCGCCTTGTGCAGCGTCTGCATGATCGACATCTTCTACTGCGAGTAGGGCCGAGCAGGGCTACGGACGTTGCGGACGCGCCCAGGCGGGTGCTGGCGACCGTGCGGAAGTCCTGAGACCAGGTCGTTCGCAAGCTCGTGGCCGAGGTGGAGCCCGCCACTCAATGAGCTCAGCGGGTTTGGAAGCTCGCGCACCTGGGCGAGCAGCGAGGGTGTGACTGCGCCGCGGCGCGTGGCCAAGGCTTTGCAGGCTGGTGGCTCGCTGTGGCGGCCCTGGCGGCGGTAGGCGGCGACCGGCGGCCCGAGAGAACTACTTGCGGGCGATGATGTAGGCGAGCCCGACCGCGGCGAGGCCGTTCAAGAACAGCCAGATCTGATCCAGGTAGAAGAAGTTCGGGATGTAGCGGATGTCCGCCACGTTCCAGAACAGGTAGAACAGCAGGTGCGCCCCGACGCCGAGCGCGAAGCCGGCCAGGAGCGCGCGGAACCGCTGCCGCCCGTAGAAGATCCCGGCCAGGAGCGCGGGCACGGCGACGCTGTAGAAGGCCGCGTTCGCGTGGCCGCCCGCGCCGAGCACGTGGGTGTCCCACGCCGGGAAGCCGTGCGCCAGCAGGCCCAGGACGGGCACCTCTCCCAGGCCCAAGCTCGAGAGGAAGAAGAGACCGCTCGAGCCGACGACGAGGCCGGCGAGGAAGCGCCCGCCCACCGGGATGCCGAGGCCGCGCTCGCGTACCCGCACGAGGACCAAGGCCCCGAGCAGCGCGGCGAGCCCGAGCTGCCAGAGCCCGTGGTGGACGGTGGTCTTCTTGAGCGCGCCCTTCGCGTCCACGATGCCGGCGCCGTAGTGCGAGTCCCACTTGACCTTCTTCGGGTGGCGCGCCGACTCCTTGAGCACCTTCTCCACGGCGTCGGGCTCGGTCACGCCCGAGGCCACCACCAGGGCGGCCACGCCCGCCACGTGCGGCGAGGCCATCGAGGTGCCCATGTAGAAGAAGTAGTCGTCCTTGGACGGATCGCCCGGGACGATGGTGTTCTGCAGCACGCCGTCGGGCTTGCCGTCGCCGTTCTGGTCGACGCGGATGTTGCCGCCGGGCGCGGCGACGTCGATCTCGGCGCCCCAGTTGGAGTAGAAGGTCGTCGTCTCGTCGAACTGCGTGGCGCTGACGGCGATGGCGCCCGGGTACGCGGCCGGGTAGGAGACCGTGCCGCGGCCGTCGTTCCCCGCCGCGCACACCACCACGACGCCCTTGTCGTGCGCGTACTTGACCGCCTTGGCCAGCACCTTCGACGGGAACCGGCCGCCGAGGCTCATGTTGATGACCTTGGCGCCGTTGTCGGCGGCGTAGCGGATGGCGTCGGCAATGTCGCCGACGGTGCCTGAGCCGGTCCGCGACAGAACTTTCAGCGGCATGATCTTCGCCTGGTAGGCGATGCCGGCCACCCCTACGCCGTTGTTGGTCGCCTGCGCGATGGTGCCGGCCACGTGGGTGCCGTGGCCGTGGTCGTCCTCGTAGCTGTCGTTCTTCTCGACGAAGTTGTGCCCCTTGACGAGCTCGACCCCCTTGAGGTCGGAGACGCGCCTGACGCCCGTGTCGATGACCGCGACGACGACGCCCGTGCCCTGGTTCACTTTCCAGGCCTCGGGCATGTTCACCTGCCGCAGGTGCCACTGGTAGCGGTACTGCGGATCGTTGGGGAACCCCTTCCACTTGGAGTCGGGATCGGGCTTGGGATCGGGCGCCGGCTGGTCGTCCTGGAAGCGGCGCGCCTCAGCGCCGAGCGGCGGGATCGCGTAGATCAGCTCGCGCTCGGCGGACTCGACGCTCGGGCTCTGCCGGAGGAGCTGCAGGGCGCCCTCCAGATCGGCGCCCCGCTGGGCCTTCGCGCGGTAGATCCGCTCCACGGCGCCGGCGCGGAACAGCTCGAAGCTGAGGCCGGTCCGGGACTTGAGGTCCTGGAGCGAGCGATCATCCGTGTCGTTTCGCAGGTCTACGAGCAGGCTGTCGGGTGCCACGTCGGGGTCAGCGGCACGTACCGTGGCGTACGTGACGGCCCGCCGCGTCTTCTGGCTCTCGGGTCCCTTGCCTCGCCCCAGCCACCAGAAGGCCAAGAAACACGCAATGATGAACAGCAGCCACAGAATGACCCGGCCCTTGCGTTTCACGTTCGACCCCCGGGGTGCTCAGGCCCCGCAGTCACAGTATACGCACGAGCAGGGGTGGAACAAGCTACCTGGCGGTGGTTTTCCCGGGGATCAGCGCGGTTGCGCCCCGGCACCGGCGTCGCGGTCGGCCTCGGCCGAGGGGCACTCGAACCGCGTGCCGGAGAGGAGCGCGGCCGCGATGGTCGCCGTGGCCACGGCGCTGCCGGAGTTCATGCGGCGCACCAGCCCGCGGGCGGCCTCGAGGTCGAGCCCGGCCGCCGCCAGGCCCTGGGCCGCGGCGCAGGCGAGCCCGAGCTCGGGGCTCGCGAGCGCGGCGCCGAGCGCGGCGCGGTCTCGCGAGCGGGCGAGCGCCTCGGTCGGCTTGAGGCGCTCGGGCTCCCGGCCCTTGGGCGCGAGCTTGCCGAGCGCGCTGGCCGCCGCCGCGCGCACCTCGAGGCGCCCCTGCTCGCGCAGGTGCTCGAGGAAGCGCACGGCGTCCGCGCCGCCGACGGCCTGCAGGGCGTCGACGGCCGCGAGCATGATGGGCGTGTCGGCGTACTTCAGGTACTCGGCCAGGCGGCCGCGCCAGGCGCCGGGCCCGTCCCCCACCGAGATCAGCGCCACGGCCGCGGCCGCGCGCATGCTCGGCGAGGGGTCCTTGAGCCGGTCGTGCGCCATCACCTGGGCGCGCCCCCGCAGGCGCCCGGTGCGCGCCATGGCCACCAACGCGGCAGCGCGGATCTGGCCGTCGGGCTCGCGATCGAGCTTGGCCAGGACGCGGGCGGCCTCCTCGCTGCGGGTGCGGCCCAGCGCCTCGATGGCGCGCAGCCGGGCGTCGCGTTCCAGGTCCCGGTTCTGCGCCAGCCGCAGGAGCAGCGGCAGGGTGCGCGCATCCTCCAGCCGCGCCAGGGCGCGGAGCGCACGGGCGCGGGCGAGCGCGTCCGTCCCCAGGAGCGCGGGCTCGAGCGCCTTGACCACGTCGGCGCCGCGGCCCAAGCGCGCGGCGAGCGGCGCGGCCTCGACGCTGGCCAGGCCGTCGTTGCGCCTGACGGCGCGCACGAGCACCTCGGCGTCCTCGCGGTCGGCGATGCGGCCGAGCGCGCGCACGGCGCGCGGCGCCAGCTCGGCCTCGGCCGTCACCAGGTGCCGGAGCGCTTCGTGCGCCTCGGGGTCCCCCGAGACGGAGAGACCCAGCGTGGCGATGACGCGGAGGTCGCGGTCGGCCTCGTGCAGGTGCGCCCACAGCAGCGCGCGCGCGTAGGCGCGGGCCACCTCGGGGCCCGCCTCCTTGCGGTCGAGCGCCTCCTCGATCCGGATGCGCGCGTCCTCGTAGCGGCGCTGCGTGGCCAGGAGCGGCAGGATGCGCGCCAGCTCCCAGCGCTCCTTGTGCACGGCCGCGCCCACCGGGCTGCACGTGTGCGTCCCGCGGGCGAAGCGCCACACCAGCCGCGCGAACCCGTCGTCGGAGCGCATGACGGCCGGCGGCGGCGGGAAGGGGGACGACTCCAGCACGACCTGCACGGCCCTGAGGTCGAAGCGCGGCGCCGTGCTCCCCTGCGCCAGCCAGACCCCGGCGGGGCGCCCCTGTGCGTCGATCGAGATCGCCACCAGCGCCTCGAGCTTGGGATCCGAGTACCAGGGCTCCTTCGGGATGCGCAGGGCCTCGAGAAACTCGGTCCAGCGCGGATGGATGCGCTCGTGCAGCACCTTGAGGTAGGCGCGCACCTCCGGGGCGACCCCTTCGGCCGGCAGCTCCGGCTCGACGGGCGGCGGCGGCGGCGGCGGCGGCGGCGGCGGTGGCGGCCCGCAGGCCCCCCCGAGCGTGACGACTACGACGGCCGCCACGCCCGCGACCAGCGCGAGCAACGTCCCGCGCCGCCCGCTGGCCGGCGCGTGACCGGGAATGATGCCGCTGCGTCGCTGCATGGTCCCCACCCCCGAAGCAGTCGCGAGTTGGTGTGTCACGGCTCCAGCACCACCTTGTCGAACACCTGGCGCTCCTCCAGCAGTCGCTGGGCCGTCGCCGCCGCGGCGAGCGGCAGCGTGCGGTCGATGACCGGCCGCACCTTGCCGGCCGCGAGGAGCGCGACCAGGTCGAAGAGACGTCCCTTCGCCCCCATGGCCCTGCCGATGATGGTGAGCTGCTTGGAGAAGACGTAGCGCAGGCCGGTGCGCGCGTCGTAGCCCGAGGTCGCGCCGCAGGTCGAGGTGGTTGAGGGCGCAGGCCGCCACCTGCACCTGGATCTCGCCGGGACCGGGTGCCGGGGCCGGCACCTCCTCGAGCTTCAGCTCCTCGATCCCGCCGTGCCGGTGGAAGAGCACCGCGCGCATGCCCTGCTCACTCCGTCCTCAAGGCGCGTCCCCGGCGACCCGCCCGCTGAGCTGCAGCGGGCCGGCCGCCGTCCCAAGTGCGCTATAATAGCGCGCATGCCGCGCGATCCCAAGATCACGCCGATCACCCGCCACGAGCCGCGCACCTTTTACGCCACGCGGGTCACGCGCACCCGCCACGGCGAGGTGTGGGACCTGTGGTCGGTGGACGACGGCCGCCGGGTCGGCTTCCTGTCGGTGGTGGACGACCAGCACGCGGTCTACGCGCTGGCGAGCGTCAAGCGGGGCACCCCGCACGAGGAGGTCGCCGACCTGGTCGAGGGGCTCTTCACCCCGACCTCCACCGACGCCGTGCATCGCGAGATGGTGATCTCCGACTACGACGAGGAGCCGGGCATCCTCGAGTCGGACATCCGACCGGAGGGTTGAGCGTTCAACGTTGAACGTTCAACGGGGCCGGCGCGGAGGCTGGAGCCGAGCCCGGTGCCGTCGCCGGCATCGGCCGCACCGGAATCTTCGAGAGCGGGATCACCTGCACCGCCTGCGCCTTGGGGGCTGGCGGCGGGCCGCCGAAGATGCGCGGCGGCGGGATGACCCGCGCCGTGGTGAGGATCAGGTAGGCCGCCATCAGCAGGTAGAGCACGCCGAAGAAGAGGTGGCCTGAACGCCCCTTCGCGCCCGGGCGGCGGGCCAGGTTGAGGCGGAAGGCGCCCCAGACGCCGAGGAGCGCCCCGAGCACGTAGATGACGACCGGCGGAATCATCGCCTCTCCCCTTGAGCGTGCTAGCCGCAGACCTCGACGGCCCGGAGTTCGCGGATGACCGTGACCTTGATCTGGCCCGGAAACACCACCTCGGCCGAGATGCGCTGGGCGATGGCGCTCGCCATCTCCGCCGCGCGCGCGTCGGAGACCTCCGCCTCGCGGACCTGGATGCGCACCTCGCGGCCCGCCTGCACGGCCATGGCGCGCTCCACGCCGGGGAAGCTCTGCGCGATGCGCTCGAGGGCCACGATGCGCTGCACGTAGGTCTCCACCATCTCGCGGCGCGCGCCCGGCCGGCCCCCCGAGAGCGCGTCGGCGGCGGCCACCAGGAAGGCATAGGGCGACGTCGGCGGCGCCTCGCCATGGTGCGCGGCGATGGCGTTGACCACGACCGCCTCCTCGCCGCAGCGGCGGGCGTAGTCGGCGCCGATCAGCGCGTGGGAGCCCTCCAGCTCGTGCGACAGGGCCTTGCCGACGTCGTGGAGCAGGGTGGCGCGGCGGGCCACGCGCGGCTCCAAGCCCAGCTCGCTCGCCATCATGCCGGCGAGGAAGGCGGCCTCGACCGAGTGCTTCCACTGGTTCTGGGTGTAGCTGGTGCGGTAGTTGAGCCGTCCCAGCAGCTTGACGAGGTCGGGGTGCCCCTTCGGCAGCTCCAGCTCGACGAAGGCCTTCTTGCCCAGGTCGACGATCTCGCGGTCGAGGTTCTGCGCCACGGTCTGGACGAGCTTCTTGGGGTCCCGCACGTCGAGGTTGAGGGTCACCGTCGGGGGCGGCTGCGGTCCCCGGCCGCGGCCGTCGCCGCGCCCCTCGCTGGTGCGGATGATGCGGTGGAGCACGCGGCGTGCGATCTCGCGGCCGACGCCGTCCGCGCCCTCGATGCGAATGCCGTCCTGGGCCTCGGTGAGGGTCAGCTTGGTGCCCGACTGCTCCTCGATCTCCTTGATGATGGGCGCGCCCTGCTCGGCGAGCCGGGGGGCCACGCCAAGGGGGAGCACGATGGTCGAGAGCAGCCGCTCGGTGAGGTAGTGCCCCTGGTAGCGCTGGATGGCAATGCCCATCACGCGCTTGGCCTGGCGCGCGTAGTCGGGATCGGCGGCGTTCTGGTCGAGGGCGCGGAGCCGTGCCGCCGCCTCGGCCCGCGCCTCCTCGATCCACCCGTGCACCAGATCCTTCTGCACCTGGCTGCGAGTCTCGCCGGCGGCGCGCTCGAGCGCGGCCAGCATCTCGTCCGCGACCCGCCGGACCGCCGCGTGCGCTTCCTTGGTCTGCAGCTGGCGCTCGTCGACCGCCCGCTGTCGGGTGGCGAGCGCCTCGGCCACCTCGCCGGCGCGGCGCTCCTGCTCGGCGAGCGCCTCCTCGTGCCGGGCGACGTGCTCCTCGCGGCGCTCGATCTGGTCGCGCAGCTCCGCGAGCTCGGCCTCGGCCTCGGCGCGCATGGTCAGCGCTTCCTCGCGCACCGTGATCTCGGCCTGGCGCCGCTCGGCGTCCGCGGCCGCGCGGGCCTGGGCCCGCAGGTCGGCGGCCTGTGCCAGGGCGGCCTGGCGGGCCCGGTGGCGCACCCGCGCCGCGTACAGCAGCCCGAGGACGATCCCGAGCCCGGCGCCGATGCCAGCGGCGATGCCGAGCATGCGGTCATGATTCAGGATCGAGGTCGGCCTGTCAAGCCGCCGGTGACGGGCGCCGCCGGTGATCTCCGACGATAACCACCCCGCGCCGTGCGTCTGGCACGCGGCGATCGCGGGCCGGGAGCGCCGCGGGCGTCGCCGCCGGCGCGTCGATTGCTTCGCTCCGGGGGCCGAACTAGACTCGGCGCCATGCGAGTCCCGCTGCTCGACCTCAAGGCCCAGACCGCGAGCCTGCGCGCGGCGATCGACGCCGCCATCGCGCGCGTCGTGACGAGCGGGCACTTCATCCTCGGCCCCGAGGTGGAGGGGCTCGAGGTCGAGCTGGCCGCCCTCTGCGGCACCCGCTGCGCCGTGGGCGTCTCCTCCGGCACCGACGCGCTCCTCATGAGCCTGTGGGCCCTGGGGGTGGGCCCCGGCGACGAGGTGGTGACCACGCCCTACTCGTTCTTCGCCACGGTGGGCTCCATCGCGCGGCTGGGCGCGCGGCCGGTCCTGTGCGACGTGGAGCGCGGCACCCTGAACCTCGACTGCGCGCGCGCCGCGGCGCTCTGCACCGCGCGCACCAAGGCCTTCGTGCCGGTGCACCTCTACGGCCGCATGGCGCGCCTCGAGGTGCTGCGCGCGGCCTGTCCCCGGGTGCCGATCATCGAGGACGCGGCCCAGGCGGTCGGGGCCGAGCGTCAGGGGGTCCGCGCCGGCGCCGTCGGCCTCGCGGGCTGCCTGTCGTTCTTCCCGTCCAAGAACCTGGGGGCCTTCGGCGACGGCGGCATGGTGCTGACCTCGGACCAGAGCTTCGCCACGCGCCTGCGCTCGCTCCGCGCCCACGGCAGCACGCCCGGCCGCAAGTACCACCACGAGATCGTCGGCGGCAACTTCCGCCTCGACGCGCTGCAGGCCGCCATCCTGCGCGCCAAGCTGCCGCACCTCGAGTCCTTCTCGGCGGCGCGCGCCCGCAACGCCGCGCGCTACCGCGCCCTGCTCGGCGGGGTGCCCATCGAGCTGCCGCCCGCGGAGGAGCCCGGCGAGCGCTGCGTCTACAACCAGTTCGTGATCCGCGCCGAGAAGCGGGACGTGCTCCAGGACTACCTCAAGCAGCACGGCATCGGCACCGAGGTCTACTACCCGGTGCCGCTCCACCTGCAGCCGTGCTTCGCCGGCCTCGGCTACGGCCCGGGCGCCTTCCCCGAGGCCGAGGACGCGGCCCGCACCAGCCTGGCCCTGCCCATCTACCCGGAGCTGGAAGCCCCGCAGCTCGAGTACGTGGCCGAGCAGATCCGGGCGTTCTACGGCGCCTAGCGCCTCCGGCGCCGTCGCGCCAACGCAACCGCTCCCCGGAGGACCACCAGCAACAGGCCAAGCGCCGCCCCGAACCGCCCCGCGCCCCCGCGCAGCGCACACGCCCCAGCCGATGTCTCGCCCTGGCCCCCATCGGCACCGGCCGCGCTGTCAGTCCGATCCGTCGTCGACAGGCGAGCCGCGCAGCAGCCTCTCGAGCCCGGCCTCGTCGATGACGCGGACGCCGTGCTTCGCCGCGGCCTTGAGCTTGGTCTGCCCGGTGCCCGCGCCCGCCACCAGGTAGTCGGTCCCCTTGCCCACGGCCGCGACGAAGCGGCCGCCGGCGGCCTCGATGGCGCGCTGCACCGCGCTGCGCGGCTGGCCGAGCGTGCCCGTGACGCAGAGGGCGAGGCCGGTGAGCGGCCCGGCGGCGGCCTGCGGCTCGGTGGGCCGGACCCCCCGGGCCACCAGCTTGCCGAGCACCGCGCGGTTGCGCTCCTCGCCGAAGAAGTCGGCCACCGCCTGCGCCATCTTCTCCCCCACCCCCTGCACCCGCGGTAGCTCCGTCGCGAAGCGCGCCGGCGGCTGTACCGCCAGCATGGCCTCGAGGCTACCGTAGGCCTGCGCGACCGCGCGCGCGCCCACCGTGCCCAACAGCGGGATCCCGAGGCCCGTGAGGAGCCGCGAGAGGGTCGCCTTCTCCTTGGCCGTGGCCAGCGCCGCGACCAGGTTGTCGGCGCTCTTCTCGGCCATGCGCTCGAGCGGCAGGAGGGTGAAGATCGTCAGGTCGAAGAGATCGGCGACGTCCTTGACCAGCCCCTCGTCCACGAGCTGCTCGACGAGCTTCGGGCCGAGGTTCTCGATGTCGAGGGCGCTCTTGCCGGCGAAGAACTCGAGCGCCTCCTTGAGCTGGGCGCCGCAGCCGAGCTGGTTGGGGCACCGGAGCGCGACCTCCCCCTCACGGCGCTGCAGCGGCGCCTGGCACGACGGGCAGACGGCCGGGGGCGTGATGGGCTGCTCGTCGCCGGTGCGGCGCTCGGCGAGCACCGCCACCACCTGCGGGATGATCTCGCCGGCCTTCTCGACCAGGACGAAGTCGCCGCGGCGTAGGCCCTTGCGCGCGACCTCGTCCCAGTTGTGGAGCGAGGCGCGCGCCACGGTCGTGCCCGACAGCTCCACCGGCTCGAGGCACGCCACCGGCGTGACCGTGCCGGTGCGCCCCACGTTGACCTCGATGTCCACCACCCGCGTGGTCGCCTGGCGCGCGGGGAACTTGTAGGCGATGGCCCAGCGCGGGAACTTGGAGGTGGCCCCCAGCGCCTCGCGCTGCGCGTAGCGGTCCACCTTGATCACCAGGCCGTCGGCGTCGTAGGGGAGCAAGTCGCGGCGCTCGGCCCACGCCGCCACCTGCGCCGCCAGCGCCGCGAAGCCGACGACGCGGCGGATCTCGTTGCTCACCGGCAGGCCGAGCCGCCGCAGCCGGGCGAGGGCCTCGGTGTGGGTGGCGCAGACGCGGCTGCCGTCGACCAGCTCGTAGAGCAGGACCTTGAGCGGCCGCTGCGCGCACAGGCGCGGATCGAGCAGCTTGAGCGAGCCGCCCGCGGCGTTACGCGGGTTCTTGAAGGGCTCCTCGCCGGCCGCGGCGCGGGCCTCGTTGAGCGGCCCGAGGGCCGCGCGCTCGAGGTAGACCTCCCCCCGCACCTCGAGGGTGCGGCCTTCCGCGAGCAGCGGCGGCAGGGTGCGGACGGTGCGCAGGTTGGAGGTGACGTCCTCGCCGACGCGCCCGTCGCCGCGCGTCAGCCCGCGCGTGAAGGCGCCGTCCGTGAAGTACAGCTCGATGCCGATGCCGTCGATCTTCGGCTCGACCACGTACTCGGGCTCGGCGCCGTCGAGCCCCTTCTGCACCCGCTCGTGGAACTCGCGGAGGTCGGCCTCGCTGTAGGTGTTGTCGAGGCTCAGCATCGGCACCGCGCGCACCACCTTGGCGAACTCGGAGACGGGCGTGTACCCCACCCGCTGCGTGGGGGACCACGCGACCACCCAGTCGGGGTGCGCCGCCTCGAGCCCCCGGAGCTCCGCCAGCAGGCGGTCGTACTCGACGTCGGCGATGATCGGGTCGTTGTCGACGTGGTAGCGACGGTCGTGCTCGAGGATCTCCCGCGCCAGCGCCTGGTAGCGCTCCCGGGACGTGCCGGGCGCGCTCATCGCTTCGGTTCGCGGGTGGGTTCGCGAGGTTTGGCGCGGTCGTACTCGGCGCGGCGCCGCGCGTCGCACAGGCACTGCTCGATCTCGTCGATCAGGGCCACCACGGCGGCGACGCCCTCGTCCATGTCGCGCCCGAGCGCCGCGGGCGGGTGGTCGAGATCGAACGCGCGCCGTAGGGCCTCGCACGACGCGTGGATCTCGATGGTCGAGGCGGAGCGCCCGACGCCGATGACGTCGTAATGGCTCCACCCCGCGAGGCGGCCCACGTCGGCGCAGCTCCACAGCAGGCGCCGCAGCGTCTCGAGCGTGGCCCTGCTGGCGCCGGCCGCGGCCGCGGCCCGCACGCCGTGCGGCGTGGGCTGCCGTGCCGGCTTGGCCACGCTCGCCGGAGCCGGATCCTCCAGCACCACGGGCAGGCCGCCGGTCGGCGGCCGCGCGCGTCCCGGCGTGGGCCCTCCGGCCTGCGGCGGCGCCACGGACGGCGTCGCGCGGGCGTCGAACTCCTCCTCGATGATCGGCTGGTCCGGGATGAGCGCTTCGGGCGCGGTCTGGCGCTGGCCGCGCGGATCGGTCTGGCGTTCCTCGAACTCCGGCGGGGGCGGTGGCGGCTGCGGCCGGGGCGGCGCGGCACGTCCGGGCGCCGCCGCCGGTCGCGGCGCCGCCGCCGGGGACGGCGGCGCGGGAGCGTCGATGCGCGGCGACGAGAGCTCCACGAGCAGCCCCTCGAGGAGCTTGCGCACCCGGGCGTTGAGGTCGTTGAACTGCACGCCGAGGCCGGGCTGCTGACCGGGGCGGGCCTGCTCGGGCGGGAGGCAGTGCACCACCGTGCCGTTGAGCTTGACCTCGCGCCCCCCGGGTAGCTCCAGGGTGACCTCGATCGGCGCCTCGAGCGGGGCCGGCTTCAGGGTGCGGAGGAAGATGCCGCCGCGGCTGATGTCCTTGAGGTAGCAGCGCTCGAACTGCTTCCGGTCGGAGAAGCGCACCCGGGCCTTCAGGTGCTCGGCGGGTTGCCGGGGCTCACGCCTGCGGTCGTCGTCCATCGACAAGCGCTACTTCTTCTTGAGGACGTCGTCGTGCTTGGCGACCTCGTCGTCGAGGACACTGAGCGACTCGATGACCTCGTCGACGACCTGGATCTCGTTGGTCGAGATTTCCATGATCTCGCCCGTCTCCTCCTCGTCCCCGTGACCGACTTCCCTCGGGCCGGGGGTCGGCGCCGCGGACCCGCCGGGCGGCGTGTCGTCGCTGGCCCCCGCCGCCACCGGCGGCATGGTCACGGGCACCGCGGGCGTGAGCTGATCGTCGTCGCTGACGGGCGGCGGCGGAGCCTTCGGTGCGACCTGCGGCCGCTCGCTCTCGAGCGGCTTGCGGCCCACCAGGCACCCGGCCTTGATGGTGACGCTGAAGGCGCGGTCCCCGAAGTAGGCGTCGATCGCCTCCTTGATGTGCCAGAAGATCTCCTGCATCGTCTCGCCCTTGCCGGCGATCTCCTTCCACTGCGGCAGGGGCCCGTACTCGATCACCGGCGCGAAGAAGAACTCCCGCGCCGAGCGGAAGAGCAGGTCGAACTCCTCGGTGTCCACGGTGACGCCCTGCAGCCCCGCCTCCTCGAGCCACTGCCGCGCCTGCTCCGGATCGGGGGAGCGCTGCAGCTCCTCGTCGAGCTTCCGCAGGATCTCGTGGTGGTCGTGCTTGACCAGCACCTCGCGGTAGATGTCGTAGAACTCGCTCCAGCTCCCCTGGAGCGGCATGGTGACGAGCACGAAGCCGCCGGGCTTGCAGACCCGGGCGAAGTCGGCGATCGCGGCGCGGGGGTCGTCCAGCTCCCACACGGCGTCGTTCGCGACCACCACGTCGTAGACGTCGCTCGCGAACGACAGCTTGCCGGAGACGGTCTCGGTGCGGAAGAAGATGCGCTTGCCGGAGAGGTCGCCCGCCTTCTTGCGCGCGACGTTCAGCATCTCCGAGGCGCAGTCGATGGCGATGATGCGGCTCTGATCGTCGAGCTTCCGCAGGATCTCGAGGGCCGGGTAGCCGGTGCCGCAGCCCACGTCCAGGATCATCGACTTCTGGGGCGGGGTCTCGATCTTGCGCAGGAGCATGCGCCCGAAGCGCATCGACCAGATCGGCAGGACCTCTTCGTCGTAGATCTGCGCGAGCTTGTCGACGCGCGGTGTGCGCTTCCTCGCCATGCGGGCGGGCCCTCGATCGGTCGACCTAGTACCTACGCGCGGCGCCCCTCAAGGGCACCGGCGGTGCGCCGGGCCGGGAGGGGCCGGCGGCCCCCATGATATCGCCGGCCTCGGCAGTTGCAAGACATTCGATCGCGCGCTGACCGGCGAAAGCCTATTGACCTGTCGCGGCCCTTTTGCCTACTGTTCCCTCGCTCCATCACCGTCGGAGAAACGACGAGGAGGTCGGCGATGGCGAGGGCACGATCGGGGAAGGGCCGCGGCGCAGGGAAGGCGACGCGCAGCGGCACGAAACGCCCGAAGACCGCGAAGCCTGCGGCGGCGAAGCGGACGCCAGCGGTCCTGAGGCCGGCCGAGCCCGCGCCGGCGGTGCCGGAGCCAGCGGCGGTGGCAACGGAGCGGACGGTCGCGATCACCGTCAACGGCCGCCGGCACGACTTCCTCGTGCCCCGCGACCTGGCCCCGGAGACCACCCTCGCGTACCTGCTCCGCGAGCGGCTCGGCTTCTCCGGCCTCAAGGTCTCCTGCGACGAGGGCGCGTGCGGCGCCTGCACCGTGCTCCTGGACGGCAAGGCGGTGCTCTCGTGCATGATGCTCGCGGTCGAGGCCCACGGGCACGAGGTCACGACCATCGAGGGCCTGCCCCAGGACGACCCGGTGATTCAGGCCTTCGCCGCGCAGAGCGAGCCCGGGTACGGCACGGCGCTGCAGTGCGGCTACTGCACCCCCGGCTTCGTCATGGCCTCGGTGGCCCTGCTGCGGGAGAACCCCCGGCCTTCCTTGGCCGAGGTGAAGGAGGCGCTCTCCGGCAACCTCTGCCGGTGCGGCTGCTACGCGGGCATCGCCCGGGCGGTGCTGCACGCGGCGGAGAAGCTCGCGGCCCGCGGAGGCACGCCATGAAGAAGCCCTACACCCCGCGCGTCCCGCGCCAGCACGTCGGCGGCTACCGGCCGCGCCTCGACGGCGCCGAGAAGGCGTCCGGCCGCGCCACCTACGCAGACGACCTCGCCTCGCGGCTGCGCATCCCCGACCTGCTCTACGCCAAGGTGCTGCGCAGCCCGCACGCCCACGCCCGCATCAAGTCGCTCGACACCAGCGCGGCCGAGGCGCTCCCCGGCGTCGTCGGGATCCTCACCTACCAGGACCCCGCGGTCGCCGCCCTGAAGCCGACCAGCGCCGGCTGGACCGACGGCGTCGACACCGTCTCGTACGACCGCATGATGTGGGGGAAGTTCAAGGACCGCCGCGTCCTCGGAGACTACGCGGTGTGGGTCGGCGACGAGGTCGGCGTGGTGGTGGCGGCCGAGAGCGAGGCCCTCGCCGAGGAAGCGCTCCGGCTGGTCCAGGTCGACTGGGAGATCCTGCCCTTCCTGCTCGACGCCGCCGCGGCGATGCGCCCGGGCGCGCCGGTGCTCCACCCCGAGATCGCGCCCAACAACGTGCTGCCGCAGGACCCGATCGGCGGGCCCGACGTGTTCGTGGACCGGGGCAACGTGGTGCACGCCCTAGCCACGGCGCCGGTGGTGGTCGAGTGCACCTCGACCTACCACAACGCGACCCAGAACTCGCTCGATCCGTGGTGCTGCGTCGTCGAGTGGCGCGACGACCGGTTCACCGTCTGGTCCAACTCCTACGAGGCCGACCAGAGCCGGATGCACCTCGCCACGATGCTCGACATCCCGCTCCACCAGGTCCGCGTGGTCAGCCCCTACGTGGGCGGCCAGTTCGGCCGCGGCGACACCGGCGACCAGCCCTTCTTCCTCTTCACCGCGCTCCTCGCCCGGCAGACGGGCCGGCCGGTCAAGTTCAAGCACACCCGCCGCGAGAGCTTCCACGACGGCCGCCAGCAGGCGACCTACACCGCCCAGGTCGGCGCCACCAGGGACGGGCGCATCACCGCCATGTCCTTCAAGTCGATCGGCAACGCCGGCGCCCACGCCGATCACACCATGTTCGCGCTGAAGTTCGCCCCCAGGGAGCTCGCCGAGGTGGCGCT
This sequence comes from Deltaproteobacteria bacterium, assembly GCA_016218785.1. Taxonomy (GTDB): domain Bacteria; phylum Myxococcota_A; class Polyangia; order JACRCY01; family JACRCY01; genus JACRCY01. Next base: position 9,448 of record JACRCY010000572.1, on the reverse strand, counting down.
GGCGCACATCCCCAACCTCCGCTTCGAGGCGTACGGGGTCTACACCAACATGCTCCCGGCCTGCATGATGCGCGGCGTCGGCAACTCGCAGCTCAACCTGATCCTGGGGCACGTGGTGGACGTGCTGGCCGAGAAGCTCGGCCTGGACCCCCTCGACGTGTGCCTCAAGAACTTCGGCCACGAGTGGGAGACCCTGCCCGACCAGAGCCTGGAGGCCGTGCTGCGCGCCGGGGCCGAGGGGATCGGCTGGAAGGAGAAGCGCCACGCCCCGGGGCAGGGTCCGGTCTACGCCGGTGGCTGCCGCCGCGGCGTCGGCTTCTCGTACCACCCGGGCTGGCACGCCGAGTGGCAGGAGGAGCGCCGCGGCGAGGTGCAGGTCGGCATTACCCTGAACCCCGACGGCACGGTCATCCTGGACGCCCCCACGATCGAGACCGGCACCGGCTCCAACACCTGCAACGTGCTGGGCTGCGCCGAGGCGCTCGACTTCCTCGGCGTCACCCCGGCCGACATCAACTGGGTCAAGGTGGTCGACACCGACACCAGCAGCAAGGACTGCGTGCAGACCGACAGCTCGGTCGCCTACCTGCAGTCCGAGGTCATGGCCGTGGCCGCGCGAGAGCTGAAGGCCCGGCTCATCGAGAAGCTGGCGCCGCGCCTCAGCCGGGCGCCCTCCGAGCTGGACATCGCCGCCGGCCGCATCTTCCCCAAGGCCTCCCCGGACAAGGGGCAGAGCGTCAAGCAGCTGCTCATGGCCGGCGACCTGGTGCCGCTCGCGGTCAAGCTCTCGCGCCCGCCGCTCGCCACCCGCACCGGCGTGCCCGCGATCGCCAACTTCGCCGAGGTCGAGGTCGACACCGGCACCGGCCTGGTGCAGGTGCTCAGGCTCGTGGTCGTGAACGACTGCGGGTGCGTGATGTACGCCTCGGGCGCCGAGGCGCAGCAGATCGGCGGCCAGGTCATCGCCGTGGGCGAGACCCTGACCGAGGAGATCATCTACGACCCGCAGACGGGCATCCCGCTCAACTTCAACTGGATCGACTACCAGATCCCGACGATGGCCGACATGCCCGACATCGACCCGGTGCTCCTCGAGGTGTGGCGCGGCGGCGGCGAGTACGGCGCCTGCGGCATCGGCGAGGGCACGCTCACCTGCACGCCGCGCGCGATCCTCAACGCCGTCCACAACGCCATCGGCGTCCGCCTCGACGAGATCCCGCTGAAACCCGAGAAGGTCCTCGCCGCCCTGGGGAAGGTGTGAGGTAGGCCATGGCCCTGAGACCCGTTGACCATGTCGCGGCGACCTCGCTCGAGGAGGCCTCCCGCCTCGGCGCCACGCCCGGCAAGAAGGTCGCCCTGGTCGCCGGCGGGACCGACCTCCTGGGCGTGCTCAAGGACAACGTCCACCTGCGCTACCCCGACCTGCTGGTCGATCTCAAGCCGCTCGGGGCCCTGCGCGGGGTCACGGCGGAGCGCCAGGGCCTGCGGATCGGGGCCCTCACCACGCTCGCCGAGATCGCGGGGCACCCGGTGGTCCGCGAGGCCTGGCCCCTGCTCTGGCAGGCGGCCCGCGTGGTGGCCTCGCCCCAGATCCGGAACATGGGCACCATCGGCGGCAACCTCTGTCAGGAGCCGCGCTGCTGGTACTACCGCACGCCCGAGAACCTCTTCTTCTGTCTGCGCAAGGGCGGCGACCACTGCGGCGCGATCCTCGGGGACAACCGCTACCACTCCATCTATGGGGCCGCGCGCACCGCGCTGCCCGCCTGCGCCCAGAGCTGCCCGGCCCACGTCGCCATCCCCACCTACCTGGCGAAGATCCGCGGCGGGGACCTCGACGGGGCCGCCCGGCTGATCCTCGAGCGGAACCCCCTGCCGGCCATCACCGGTCGCGTGTGCCCGCACTACTGCCAGGAGCACTGCAACCGCGGCACGCTCGACGAAGCGGTCTCGACCCGCGCGATCGAGCGCTTCCTGGGGGACCACATCCTCGCGCACGCCGACCGGTTCATGGCGCCGCCGGCGGTGAAGAGCCGCAAGAAGGTGGCCGTGGTCGGCGCCGGCCCCGGGGGCCTGGCCGCCGCCTACTACTTGAGGCTCTCCGGTCACCAGGTCGCGGTCTTCGAGCGGATGCCCGAGGCCGGCGGCATGCTCCGTTACTGCATCCCCGCCTACCGGCTGCCCAAGGACGTGGTGCAGCGGCAGGTCGCCGCGCTCGCGGCCATGGGGATCGAGTTCCGTCTGGGCGTCGCCATCGGCAAGGGGCTGCCGCTCGCCCGGCTGCGCCGGTCCCACGACGCCGTGTTCCTCGCGCCCGGGGCGTGGCGGCAGAAGACGCTGGGGCTCGAGCAGGAGGCGCTGCTCGCGAGCGGCCTCGATTTCCTGATCGAGGTCCAGCGCGGCCGCCGCGGCGCGCCGGGCAGGAAGGTGCTCGTCATCGGCGGCGGCAGCGTGGCGGTGGACGTGGCCATCACGGCGCGGCGCCTGGGCGCGGCGAGTGTCACCATGGCCTGCCTCGAGGCCCGCGACAGCATGCCCGCCTTCGCCGAGGACCTCGAGCTGGCGCTCGAGGAGCAGATCGCGCTCCTGCCGTCGTGGGGGCCGCATCGGGTCCTGACGGAAGGGGGCAGGCTGACGGGCTTGGAGCTGCAGCGGTGCACCTCGGTCTTCGACCAGGAGGGGCGCTTCCGCCCGACCTACGACCCCGCTGACACCATGACGGTCGCGGCCGACTGCGTGATGCTGGCGATCGGCCAGGGGAGCGACCTCGACCTCGGCGACCGCGCGCTTCAGACGGCGCGCGGCCTGATCGTCGCCGACGAGGAGACCCAGGCGACGAACCTGCCGGGCGTCTTCGCGGGCGGCGACGCCGCGACCGGCGCCGCGACCGTGATCGCGGCCATCGCCGCGGGCCGGCGCGCGGCGGTGGCGCTCGACGCCGCCCTCCGGCGCGGCAAGCGGACGGACGCGGGCGCCGCCGCCGCCGCGGGCCCCATCGACGTGAACCCCCAGGCGCTCGCCCGGTCCACGGCGGTCCGGCCGACCACACGCCCCGTCCCCGCGCGGACCATCGACGCCGAGGACACCGCGACCCTCGACCTGCGCGCCATCCAGACCGAGGCGCGGCGCTGCATCAACTGCGGCTGCGTGGCGGTCAACGCCTCCGACCTGGCGCCGGCGCTCATCGCGCTCCGGGCCCGGATGAAGACCACCGCGCGGACCATCGACGCCGAGGACTTCTTCGGCACCGGCCTGCAGAGCACCACCGTGCTCGCGCCCGGCGAGGTGCTGACCGAGGTCGAGATCCCGAGGGCCCCGCCCGGCGGCGTCCAGCGCTACCTCAAGTTCCGTATCCGCAACGCCATCGACTTCCCCATCGTGGGGGTCGCCGTGAGCCTCACCCTCGAGCGCCAGCGGGTCACGGCCGCGCGGGTGGTCCTCGGGGCGGTCGCCCCGCTCCCCTACCGCGCGCGTGCCGTCGAGGACTTCCTGGTCGGCCGCGCGCTCGACGAGGAGACGGCCGCGGCGGCCGGCGCGCTCGCGGTCCGCGCCGTGCAGCCCCTCCAGCGCAACGCCTTCAAGGTCACGATCGTCCGGACCCTGCTGCGCCGGGCGCTCCTGGGCAGCTGAGCGTCCTACGCGCCCACGTACCGCGCGTACAGTCCCCGCGCCACCGCCGGGTCCTGCGTGCCCACCACGATCGCGCGGCCGTCGCGGAACACCGTCAGCTGGAACCCCTCGATCTCCGCGCGCACCAGGTACTCGTTCCGCGTCACCTCGCCCGTCGTCCCGAGCTGCGCCGCCACCACGTCGAGGTCGATGGTCCCGGAGGCCGGCGCGGCGATCTGCACGGCGTTGCGGCCGCAGAGCGAGATCGCGGGTGGGCGGCGCTCGCCCTCGAGGTACTCGAAGCGGCGGGCGCCGCAGCAGGGGCAGGCCTCGTGGCGCTTGACCGCGATCGCCTGGACCGTCCCGGGCCACAGGTCGATGGCGATGAGCTGCCGCGTCACCAGGTCACGCCGGCCGCCGAGGAGCTTGAGCGCCTCGGCCGCCTGGAGGCTCGCGACGATGATCGGGGCCGACGCCACGATACCGGCCGTGTCGCAGGTCGGCGTCGTGCCCGGGGGCGGCTCCTCCTCCTGCAGGCAGCGCAGGCAGGGCCCCTCGCCCGGCAGCACCGCCATGGCCAGGCCGTAGCTGCCGACCGCGGCGCCGTAGATCCACGGCACGCCCAGCTTCACCGCGAGGTCGTTGAGCAGGAAGCGCCCCTCGAAGTTGTCGAGGGCGTCGACGATGACGTCGGCGCCCGCGCACAGGTGTTGCGCGCTGCCCGCGGTGAAGTCCTCGAAGCAGGCCTCGATGGCGATGGTGGAGTTGGCGCGCGCGAGGTGGGCCGCGGCCGCCACGGCCTTGGGGAGCACCGCGCGCACGTCCTCCTCGTCGAAGAGGATCTGCCGGTGCAGGTTGACGAGGTCGACGTAGTCCCGGTCGATGAGGCGCAGCCGGCCCACCCCCGCGCGCGCGAGGATGGTGGCCGCGGTGCAGCCGAGGGCCCCGCACCCGACGACGACCGCCGTGGCAGCTTGCAGCCTTCCTTGGACCTCGGTGCCGAGAAACAACTCCTGGCGAGCGTAGCGTCCCGGCGTCGCGCCCATGACCCCTCCGGCCTAGAACCACCCCGTCAGGCCCACGCCCCCGCCGCCGGGCACCACGACGGGCGCCACCATCGGCGCCGCGGCCCGCACCTTGAGTGGCTGGCTCGCCGGCGGCCGCACCGGCCGCTCGTTGTGCCGCTCGACGGCGTCGCCGAGGAGGCTCAGGTCCCACGCCGCGAGTGCGAGCGTGACCGCCTCGGCCACGACGGCTAGCGTGACGAGCGCCGCGGCGCCGCCGCTGTTGTAGCTCTCGAGGCGCCCGGTGTACGCGTAGAGCGGGTAGCCGGCGGCGGCGAGCGCGATCCCCGAGAGGGCCAGGCGGTACCAGGTGAAGCGGGCCCTCTCCCTGGCATACCAGTAGCCGGCCGAGGGCCCGAACGACTGGGCGGCCGCGATCAGGCCGAGGCCGGTCCACATGACGTCGTCCTGCTGCGAGCGGGTGAGGAACCCGCCCATGAGCACGGGCAGCAGCGTGCTCCCGAACGACCACGCGGCGGCCCAGGCCAGCGACTTGTGGCCGCGCTCGCCCGGCTGCAGGCTCTTGCCCTTGAGGAGCGGCTCCGCGAGCGGCTGGCTCGCCGGCGTCACGAGCGGAGGCGTGGCGGTCGCCGCCGCGGCCGGCGGCGGCGCCGCCGGCTCGACCGGCACCTCCTGGGCCGCGGCCGGCCGCACGAGCGCGCTGAGGACGACGAGCGCGAGCCACGCGCCCGTCCGCCGGCGGCCGGGGCGGCTACCGATCACGGTGGTCTCCCGGCCCGAGCCGCACCGCGACGGCCCGCCCGTGCGCGTCGAGCCCCTCGACCTGGGCGAGGCGCTGAACGTCGGCGGCGTGCCGCTGCAGCGCATCGCGGTCGTACTCGAGCACCGTCGTCTGCCGCACGAAATCGTGGACCCCGAGCGCCGACGCCCACCGCGCCGTGCCCGCCGTGGGCAGCACGTGGTTCGGGCCCGCGAAGTAGTCCCCCAGCGCCTCGGTGGTGAAGGGTCCCACGAACACCGCGCCGGCGGCGGTGATCGCCGGCAGCGCGGCGCGGGCGGCGCGGACCTGCAGCTCGAGGTGCTCGGCCGCGAACTCGTTGGCGAAGCGCACGGCCGCGGCCACGTCGGCGACCACCACGATGCGGCCCTGCCCCGCGAGCGCGGCGGCGGCGATCGCGCGCCGCGGCAGATCGGCGAGCTGCGTCTCGACGGCGCGCGCCACGGCTGCGGCCAGGGCAGCCGAGGTCGTCACCAGCACCGGCACCGCGTCGGGGTCGTGCTCGGCCTGCGCCAGCAGGTCGGCGGCACACCAGGCGGGCTCCGCCGTCTCGTCGGCGACGATCAGGACCTCGCTCGGTCCGGCGATGGCGTCGATGTCCACGGCGCCGTAGACGAGCCGCTTGGCCGCCGTCACCCAGGCATTGCCGGGCCCCACGATCTTGTCGACGCGGGGCACGCTCCGGGTGCCGTACGCCAGGGCCGCGATGGCCTGCGCGCCGCCCAGGGTGAAGACGCGGTCGACGCCGGCGATGAGCGCCGCCGCCAGGGTCTCGGGCGACGGCCCCGGCGTGGTCATCACCACCTCCGGGACGCCCGCGACCTTGGCCGGCACGGCGGTCATGAGGACCGACGAGGGGTAGCGCGCGGTACCGCCGGGCACGTAGAGCCCGACGCGCCCGAGCGGGGCCACGCGCAGCCCCAGGTGGACTCCGTCGGCGTCGGTGAAGTCGTACCCCGCCACCCGTTGCCGCTCGTGGAAGGCGCGGATGCGGGCCGCAGCCCGCTCGAGCGCCGCGCGCACCTCCGGCGTCGCCGCCGCGGCCGCCGCCTCGATCTCGTCCCGGCGGAGCTCGAACCGCTCCGGGGCCCCGCCGTCGAAGCGCGCGCAGTACTCCCGCACCGCCTCGTCGCCCCGGCGCTGCACGTCGGCCACGATGGCCCGCACCGTCTCCTCCACCGCGGGCGGCACCGCGCGGCCGCGGTCGAGCAGGCGCGCGACCTCCGCGTGGTAGTCGGCCTCGTCGGGGAGCAGGATGCGGAGCATGTCGGCCCACCATAGTAGCGCCGCGGGCCCGGGGAGCAACAGGGTTGACTTGCCTCGAACCGGGGGTAGACTCGGTCGGCTCGACTTGCGAGCTCCGCGCAGCCCCTAGGGGAGCACACGATGGCCGACTTCCTCTTCACCTCCGAGAGCGTCACCGAGGGCCACCCGGACAAGCTCTGTGACCAGGTCTCCGACGCGATCCTCGACGCGATCATCGCCAAGGACCAGGCCGCGCACGTCGCGGTCGAGACGCTCACCAAGACCGGTCTGGTCATGGTGGCCGGCGAGGTCACCACCAACACCTACGTCGAGATCCCGCAGATCGTGCGCCACACGATCCGCGGCATCGGCTACGTCAGCTCGGAGATGGGCTTCGACGGCACCACCTGCGGCGTGATCGTCGCCATCGAGGGCCAGAGCCAGGACATCGCCCAGGGAGTCGAGGGGCGCGGCGCCTACACCCGCGACGAGCAGGGCGCCGGCGACCAGGGGATGATGTTCGGCTACGCCTGCGACGAGACCCGGGAGCTGATGCCGCTCCCGATCACGCTCGCGCACCGCCTCTGCCGGCGCCTCGCCGAGGTCCGCAAGAAGGGCATCTTGCCGTTCGTGCGCCCCGACGGCAAGAGCCAGGTCTCCGTGCGCTACGTCGACGACCGGCCCGTGGCGGTCGACACGGTGGTGGTCTCCACCCAGCACGCGGCCGACGTCAAGTACAAGCCCCTGCGCGACGCCATCATCGAGGAGGTCATCCGCCCCTCGATCCCGGCGCACCTCCTGCGCGCCAAGCCCCGGTACTTCATCAACCCGACCGGCCGCTTCGTGGTCGGCGGCCCCATGGGCGACTCGGGCCTGACCGGCCGCAAGATCATCGTCGACACCTACGGCGGCTTCGGCCGCCACGGCGGCGGCGCCTTCTCGGGCAAGGACCCCTCGAAGGTGGACCGCTCGGCCAGCTACTACGCGCGCTTCATCGCCAAGAACATCGTGGCCGCCAGGCTGGCGCACCGCTGCGAGGTGCAGCTGGCGTACGCCATCGGCGTGGCCGAGCCCGTCTCCCTGCTGGTCAACACCTTCGGCACGGGCGTGCTCGCGGACGAACGCCTGGCCGCGCTGGTGCGCCAGAACTTCGACCCGCGGCCGGGCTCGCTCATCCGCGAGCTCGACCTCCTGCGCCCCATCTACCAGATGACGGCGGCGTACGGCCACTTCGGCCGCGGCGAGAAGGAGTTCACCTGGGAGGCCACCGGCAAGGCCGCGCAGCTGGCCGAGGCCGCGCGCAAGGCCGGCAACGGCCACCGCCGGGCCGCGCGGGCGGCGAAGCCCCGCGCCGCCTCCCGCCCCCGCGCCGGCTCCCCGCTGTAGCCCCTTTCGGCCTCCAGCCTTCAGCCTCCAGCCGCTACGTCCCCGCCGAGTAGTCGCTCGCGTACTTCACCTGCTCCGGGGTGAGCGTGTCGATGCCCAGGCCCATGGTCTGGAGCTTGAGCCGCGCGACGTCCTGGTCCTGCGCCGGGTCGATGTCGTGGACCTGGTGCGTGAGGCTGCGCCCCTCGCGCGACAGCCGCACCAGCGACAGGAACTGGTTGGCGAAGCTCATGTCCATGACCTCCGAGGGGTGCCCCTCGGCGGCGGCGAGGTTGACCAGGCGTCCCTGAGCCAGCACGTACACGCGCCGGCCGTCCTTCAGCGTGTACTCCTCGCAGTTGTCGCGGATGCGACGCTTCTGCGCCGCGCGCGCCACGAGGTCGCCGAGGGTGATATCGACGTCGTAGTGGCCCGTGTTGCAGACGATGGCACCGCTCTTGAGCTGGTCGAAGTGGCGGCCCACGATCACGTCCTTCATGACCGTGGCGGTGACGAAGATGTCGCCGCTGGCCGCGGCCTGGTCCATGGGCATCACGCGCATGCCTTCGAGGGTCGCCTTGAGCGCGGCCGTCGCCTTCACCTCGGTGACGACGATGTTGGCGCCCATGCCCTTGGCGCGCGTGGCCACGCCCTTGCCGCAGTGGCCGTAGCCGGCCACCACGAAGTTCTTGCCCGCCAGCAGCACGGAGGTCGCGCGCAGGATGCCGTCGAGGGTCGACTGGCCGGTGCCGTAGACGTTGTCGAAGTCCCACTTGGTCTCGGCATCGTTGACCGCGATCACCGGGTAGAGGAGCTTGCCGTCGGCGCCCATGGCGCGCAGGCGGTGGACGCCGGTGGTGGTCTCCTCGGTGCCGCCGTAGATCCCCGGGGCCAGCTCGGGGTGCTTCGCGTGGACCGTGAAGATCAGGTCAGCGCCGTCGTCGAGGGTGAGGGTCGGCTTGAAGTCGAGGGTGCGCTCGATGCACCAGTAGAACTCCTCGACGTTCATGCCGTGCCACGCGTAGATCGAGGTGCCCTCGGCCGCCAGCGCGGCCGCGACCTCGTCGTTGGTCGAGAGCGGGTTGCAGCCCGACCACGACACCTCGGCGCCCGCGGCCCGCAGCGTACGCACGAGGACCGCGGTCTCCTTGGTGACGTGCAGGCAGCCGGCGATGCGCATCCCCTGGAGGGACTGCTGCTCCTGGTGCTGCGCGCGCAGCGCCATCATCACCGGCATGCGCGACTCGGCCCAGTCGATCAGCCGGCGCCCGGCCTCGGCCAGGTTCAGATCCGCCACCTTGAAGTTGTCCATGGTCGCTCCCTCGTGGCCCGCGACCGGGCGCCCGCGGGGCGCGCGTGCCGCGAGAAAAAGACCGCGTAGGTATTCCAGGTAATGGGCGCGGCGTCAAGGCGGCGCGGCGAAAGG